>DBFNNF010000162.1:0-11850 GCA_048407585.1 Lactobacillus johnsonii
TTTTCTTTATCATTTAGATTTTCAAAAAAATAGGTAGGGTTTATCTGATGTTTATTAAGAATTTGAAGGAGATCGTTAGTCCCAATATCGTGAATATTTCTTTCAACTTTTGAATAAAAAGAGGTTGAGACTACATTTGCAGCCATTTCTGTTTGAGTTAATCCTAGTTGTTTTCTAAGATTTAGCAGTGCTTCACCTATTGTCATTCTGTATACCTCAAATTTAATTTTTTAATAATAATTTTATTTACCGCTTATTCTATCATGATATAGGATGATAATAATTTCAATTGCGTTAATAAGCTATAATAAAGAGAAATTACCACAAAATTATTACGATTACATTGAGAAACCTAGAAAAATGAAAAAACTAACAACAGGAATTTTAGCCCATGTAGATGCTGGAAAAACTACCTTGTCAGAAGGGATGCTCTACAAAAGTGGCACATTGAGAAAATTAGGTGCAGTTGATAAAGGAACTGCCTATTTAGATAGTGATGATTTAGAAAAGAAACGTGGAATTACGATTTTTTCCCATATTGCGCGCATTCAAACCGGTAATAGTGAATTACAAATTTTAGATACGCCGGGCCATATTGATTTCGCTCAAGAAATGGAAGAGACGTTAAGTGTTTTAGATTATGCCATCTTAGTTGTATCAGCGAGTGAAGGGGTAACTGGATATACCCGCACTCTTTGGAGCTTACTAAAAAAGCATCAAATTCCAGTTTTTATCTTCGTCAATAAAATGGATACCTTGAAAGCTGATAAGGAAAATATTCTTAAACAACTTAATGAGCTGGATGATAATTTTATTGAGTTTAGTAATCAAGATGCAGATTTTTATGAAAAAATTGCTACTGCAGATGAAACAACCTTAGATCAATATCTAGAACTTGGAAAAATAGAAGATAGTGCAGTCAAAAAATTAATCAATCAAAGAAAAATTTTTCCAGTATATTTTGGTGCAGCTTTAAAATTAATTGGAATAGACGAATTTCTAGGGGGCTTAGATAAGTGGACTGATGGAAAAAAGTATACAAATGACTTTGGAGCTAGAATTTTCAAGGTTTCTTATGATGAAAAGGGCGAACGCTTAACTTGGTTAAAAGTTACCGGTGGTAGTTTAAAAGCCAAGACCGAAATATTTCCTGACGAAAAGGTGAATGAAATTCGTCATTATAATGGCACTAAGTATCAAGTCATTCCGCAGGCAGAAGCTAGTGAAATTGTTGCTGTTAGTGGCTTGAAAAGTACTTATCCTGGACAAGGCTTAGGCTTTGAAAATGATCAGACTAATTTTACTGTTCAGCCGGTTTTAACTTATGCAGTAAAAGTTGACTCAGCTAACACAAATGCTTGCTTGCAGGCATTAAGGCAGCTTGAAGATGAGAATCCTCAACTCCATGTTAAGTGGAATAAGCAGACAGAAGAGATAAGTATTGATGTTTTGGGAAAGATTCAATTAGAAATTCTCCAGCAACTATTACTCGATCGCTTTAATTTAGAAGTTGAATTTACTCAGGGCAAGATTCTTTACCAAGAAAGTATTAAGTCTTCAGTTGAAGGGGTTGGTCACTTTGAACCTTTAAGGCACTATGCAGAAGTTCACTTGTTACTCGCACCGGGAAAAAACGGAAGTGGCTTGGTTTTCAAAAATAATTGTAGTTTAGAAGTTTTGCCTAAAAAATGGCAAGATCAAGTAATGGAAAGTTTATCTAATAAGGAACACTTAGGCGTCTTAACTGGTTCACCCATCACAGATCTTGAAATTACTCTAGTTGGAGGCCGCGGAAGCAATGTTCATACAGTTGGCGGAGATTTTCGTGAGGCAACTTATCGTGCAGTGCGACAAGGATTAATGGAGTTAAAAGCTAAAAAACAAGTTTATTTACTTGAACCTTGGTATCAATTCACTTTAAGAATTAATCAGGATCAAGTTGGTCGGGCGATTAATGATATTGAGAGAATGGGTGGAAAATTTGAACTCGGAGAAAGTAGTGGGAACGTCACTACGATTAGCGGCCAAGCACCGGTAGCGCAGATGCAAGATTATGCCACTGAAGTTAGAAACTACACGCATGGTAGCGGACAATTAGAATGTTTATTCTTGGGTTATCGAGAATGTAAAGATAGTGCTGCTATTATTGAAGAAATGGCTTATGATCCATTATCTGATATTAACAATACTCCTAACTCCGTCTTCTGCTCCCATGGCGCAGGTCATACAGTTGTGTGGAATGAGGTACCAAGTCATGCCCAGTATCCATATTTAGGATAGATTGCTGCACGGTTTTGGTAGATTAAGCTAAATAATTTTTGTAGTAAAGCGCTTTCATTATTTATGAAAAGGTGCTATATTAAAAGTGTGAAATAGCTCTAGTAGAAGTCACGATTAGGATTGTTAATATTTATATTTTTTATTAAGTCGACGATACTCTAGCTATTGCAATTCATAAATATATTTTATAAGAAAAGGAAGTTCTGATTAATGAACTTCCTTTTTTGGTGCTAATAAAAATGTAAGTAAAGTAACTATTTGAATCCCATTTGCTTGCGTAGGACGGTGTAGATTGGTTCTCCACCTAAGAGAGCTAGAATTAGATAGGCAATAAAGACACTCATAATCATTGGCAGGACTTGCTCTACTGTTCCGATCATTTCTGTCAACAAAATAATTGCTGTAAATGGGGCTCGCAAAATTGCTCCGAGGTAGGCTGCCATAGAGACAACAATGATATTAGTATAGTTGTCAATAGGAATTAGGCCTAAGTGGATAAAGACAGTCGCAAAAATCGTCCCCATTAAAGCCCCTAAAACTAAAATAGGCATAAAAGTACCACCAGGGATAGAACTACAATAAGAAATCATAGAAAAAATTAGTCTTAGTAGAAAGAAGACAACTGGGATTAAAATCCATGAAAGCTGCCCTAGTTTTTCTTCTTGGATAATTAATGGATTGTGAAAGAGTGAATCGATTAAGTAATGTGATCCACCCAAAACATGCGGAAAGGCAAGACCAATCGGAATAACTAATAAAAGTGGAACAATACTGTGGTATTGCATCGGAATAATTTTTAGCTTGCTGAAAAGCCATTTAGTATTTAAAAGAGACCGTTGATATCCATAGGCCATTAGACCTGCTACAATTCCGACTGTAATTAAAGACCAGTAGGAGTGAACGGGTAATTTTTTAGCAATTGGAAGATAAAGACAGGGCCGAGTTCCAAAAAATATAATGGTAACTAAGTCAGCTGAGGCAGCGGCTCCTAAAGCACTGATACATTCTTTAGGTTTAAAAGAATGGGTAATGACTTCAACAAGAAAAAATACACCTGCAAGTGGAGCCGAGACTGCTGCACTAAGGCCAGCCGCAATTCCAGCGCATTGAAGCAAGCGTCTATCTTCTTCACTGCATTCAAAAATGTTTTCTGCAAAACCTTGACCTACTAAAGCCCCCATTTGGATACAAGGTCCTTCTCGTCCAAGAAAAAGTCCCATCGAGCTTACTAAGAGGCCGCCGACGAATTTTCGCCATAAAACGGGGAACCAGTTAACTTCGTGTTCTCCCATTAAGGTTGCTTCGACTTGAGGAATACCTGAACCTGATAAGTCTAGTAAATATGGTTTAATAATTTTGCTCACAAGAATACAGATAAAAAATGTAAAGATGGTATATAGACTTATCCATTGGGGATGAGCTGCGAGATAGGGATAGAGAAAGTATAAAAAATGAATGCTTTTATCGATAACAAAACGGAAAATACTGACAATCATCCCTATAATTAATCCGATAATGATGCTTTGAACTAAAAGCTCGGGCACTCGGGTAGTGAAGGGGCGTCTAAGAAAATCTTTAGCAGGCTTCATAATTGTGACTTCTTTCATGTATACGTTGTTAGGTTTATTGTATGCCGAAAGAAGAAAAGAAAACAAATAATAGCAGGAGAAGTACCACGAATTTTATATTCTTTTTGTGGAAGGTGGGATAGGTATCATTGCTTTTTATTTATATTTAATTAAAAGCTTTGCAATCGCATTACCATATGTTTTCATACCAATGCTAATTAAAAAGTCTTTAATCTTTATGCTTTGGAGATAACTTTCTTCATTGCCGTTTAAATGATAATCAATAATATTTTTGAAGAAATAAAAAGCAGATTTATAAAAGACGAGCTCGGGTTTGGTTTTAATCTTTTCTCCACTTTCAATAAAATAATTAACTGATTTTTCTTTTTTCTCTTTAAGTGAAAAAGCTAGGATATTATCTATAATAGCTTGCATAGCTATTTGCATTTTAATATCTTTAGTATTTATATATTGATCAATGATTCTTTTTCCAATTAGTTTTTCGGTTTCAAAATCATAAAATTGCATGTTATTACAAAATAAGGTTACTTTAGTTTTGTTGAAATTAGGTATATCAAATATTTTCTCTTTTATTTTAGTTCTTAATTCGATATTTGGTGTTTCATCAGGTGCTTTCATTGCTTCTAATAAAGCTTCCAACTCTAGTAATTCTTCTTCTTTATCTTTCGGAGATAAATTGCTTTCTACAATTAAAGGTTTTAATTGTAGAATTTTATCTTTGTCATTATCATAGAAGGCTTCTAACATAGTATTTTCAAAATTCTCTATTTCTTGTCTTTTCATCTCATCAGTTTGATTGAGCCTACTAAAAAATTCCCAAGTAGGGATGTTATTGTAATGAAGTAAAGCTACTAAATTATCTACTGTGATTTTGTTAGCATTTTTTTCTACCTTAGAGTAGTAGGATTGGCTGACGATCATTCCATCATCGATAAATTCTTTTTGATTTTTACCTTGACTAATTCGATATTCTTTTAGTAATTCACCAATTGTCATTATCTAGTACCTCTTTAATATTCAAATACGACTATTTTAAAAATGATTTTAATTCTCTGGTAACCTTAAATTAATATTAAATTATTTAGAGAGGATTAAACTTTATGAACGTATTTTTGAAGAACAAAGATTACAGAAGATTTTCAGTCGCTAGTTTCTTATCTAGTGCTGGTGACATTCTTTTTTACTTAGCGTTTATGACTTATGCAAGTAAATTACAAAATTATTCTCTTGCCTTATCATTAATTGCAATTTCTGAATCATTGCCAAGCTTATTTGATATTTTTGGTGGTTATTTAGCTGATAGAACAAGAAAGAAATTTAAGAACATCTTCGTAATGTCTCTAGTTAGATTTGCCCTCTATAGCTTAGTTGGGATATTGTTTGTTACTAATGTCTCTCAATGGGGCTTAGTAATTGCAGTAGTAATTATTAACTTTATCTCTGATATGGCTGGTACTTACGCAAGAGGATTAGGAGCTCCATTAATTGTTGATCTAGTTGGAGAAGATGAATTTGCAGAAGCCGAAGGCTTTACCAACGGTATTAGTCAAGTGATTACTACTGTGGCTCAATTTGTTGGATCAGGATTATTACTTTTCTTGTCTTACTCAAGCTTAGCTTTCGTTAATGCATTTACCTTCTTAGCAGCTGGCTTGTTATATGCTAGTGTAGGCCTTCGGCATAAGAAAGATGATAAGCCACTTGAATCACAAGAAGTAAACGAGCAAAAATTTTTTGCGACAATGAAGACCTCATATACTCAAATCAAGAAGGCTTCAGGCTTGTTATCAGTAGTTTTAGTAATTGCACTTCTTAACGGTGCATTAACTTCTATAGGTTCCTTATTACCAATTATTATGGCAGGAAATCGCTCAACAATGATTATTTCCACTTACAGCTTTACTCTTGCAGTAATTGGATTAGTAGTAAGTGTTGGTGCAATCTTAGGTAGTACTTTTGGACCACAATTATTTAAAAAGCAATCTGTTTTCTTTATGGTTATTGTTGCCATTGTTTTAAGTGTAGCCACTACAGTAGCTGCAGTGTTTGCTAATATTTTTGCAATTATGCCATCTTACTTCTTATTAGCTTTAGTAGTAAGTACTGCTTCACTTAAAATGCAACAATGGTTAGTTACGACAATTGATCGTAAGATTTTAGCTTCAAGTGTAGGCTTACTTAATACAATTGTCATGGCTACTTCACCAGTAATGACTACAGTACTAACTACTATTTCAGGCTTAGGGGATGTTAGATATGCATTATTTGCACTTTTAGCAGTAGAAATTATTATTTTGTTTGTCGCAGTTAAATTGAGTGTTAAGGCTAAAGTAAACAAAGAGGAAGTTAAATCCGCTGTTATAGTAAACAAGTAGCTTATAAAATTAATGTTTAACTAATGACGCAGCACTTGTGAATCGATTCTCTCAAAATCTTAGGGATTTTTATAAACCAAATTAATGTATTTGTATACTATATATAATAAGTTATTAAGGAAGTCTTAAGCTTATTGCTCTGTAGGCAGTAGAATATCTTTATTGATCAGGGCTTGTTATGATTAAGTTAATCAATCATAAGTCATACAAAGATTAAAAATAGCTAGCTAAATCAATCTTTTATGTATTTTTAGGAAAGGAAGCCTAATTATGATGGAAGATAAACATGGAATTAAAGACAAGGTAGCAGGTAAGCTTAAAGAAGTAGAAGGAAAAATCACCGGTGATAAAGCTCGTGAGGTCGAAGGAAAAGCTCAACAAGCTAAAGGAAAGGTGAAATCTAAGGCTACTGAAGTAAAAGAAGACTTAGAATAATCTACTTATTGTATATTTTAGAAATAGGAGGCGATCCCCATGCTTCACTGGATTTGGGTTTTGATTGTCGGAGGCGTAATCGGGTTGATTGCAGGAGCCATTACTCATAAAGGCGGCTCAATGAACTGGATTGCAAATATTATTGCTGGGCTAGTCGGCTCATCCTTAGGTGAAGCTTTGCTGGGTGCCTGGGGTCCGCAGGTTGCGGGAATGGCAATTATTCCATCGTTATTAGGAGCTATTATTTTAGTTATCTTAGTTTCATGGATTATGACTATGCTATTTGGGTCAAAAGCTCATTCATAAATCATATTTAACACAATTTAAAAATTCTCTCTCAAAAGAGCAGTCTTAGTCGACTGCTTTTTTCTATGGGCGGCCTTTTAAATTTTCATAGTATAATGGATGTGATATAAAAATCTAGGTAAGAAAAGAGATAATAATGCGTTTAATTTCATGGAATATTGACTCCCTTAATGCCGCTTTAACCAGTGATTCACCGCGTGCCCAACTTACGCGTAGCGTTTTAAATACAATAAAAGAAAAAGATGCCGATATTATTGCTATTCAAGAAACTAAATTACGTTCTACTGGTCCAACGAAGAAGCACCAAGAAGTTCTTGCAGAGATGTTTCCTAACTATGACTATGTCTGGCGTTCTTCTGAAGAGCCAGCAAGAAAAGGCTATGCAGGGACGATGTTTTTATATAAAAATACTTTAACGCCTGAGGTAACCAAGCCAGCTATTGGCGCACCGGATACAATGGATTATGAGGGACGAATTTTAACCTTAGAATTCGATAATTATTATGTTACTCAAGTCTATACTCCTAATTCTGGTAATGAATTGAAGCGATTAGAAGATCGTCAAATTTGGGATGAAAAGTATACAGAATATTTACAAAAATTAGATAAAAGTAAACCAGTAATTGCGAGTGGTGACTATAATGTTGCCCATACTCCAATCGATTTGAAACACCCAGAAAATAACCACCATAACGCTGGCTTTACTGATGAAGAGCGTCAAGGCTTTGATAAATTATTGAAGCTTGGCTTTACTGATACCTTTAGAAAAGTACACGGTAATGTAGAAGGTGTTTACTCATGGTGGGCTCAAAGAGTAAGAACTAGTAAAGACAATAACTCAGGCTGGAGAATTGACTATTACATTGTTTCTGATAGAATTGCTGATCAGGTAACTAAATCAGAAATGATCGATACCGGAGATCGCAAAGATCATTGTCCAATTATGCTAGAAATTAATTTATAATTATCCACTTGTGGATAAGTAAAGAAGATCGTTTAGGTCTTCTTTTTTAATTTAGATGGGAAGTGAAGGCTGTGGATAACGTTTTAAAAGAAGCAATTTTAAATGGGTTATACGATAAGGATAAAAATAATGGCAATGAATTCTTGAGTCCCCAGTTAGTAAGTAATGATAAGGAGAACAAGATCTGGTTTACTTTGCGGCAAGAATTACTGTCAGCTACTTCTTTTACTTGGGCAGTTGCATTTATTTCTGAAAATATGCTTGTTCCATTTAAATTAGTGATGTCGGAACTAGCTAAAAAAGGAATTAGCGGTACGTTAATTACAGGTACTTATCTTGGCTTTAATAGTCCAAAAGTTTTCAAGGAATTAATGAAAATACCGAACCTGAAAGTTAGGCTAAGTGAAGAAGCTGGTTTTCACGCTAAGGGATATATTTTTAATCATGAAGATTATCAAACTATTTTAATTGGGAGTGCAAATTTTACTAGATCAGCTTTATTGAAAAATTGCGAGTGGGGATTAAAAGTAACATCTCATGAAAATGGCCAATTAGTTCAAGAGGTTAATAATCAAATTCAAATTGCGTTGACTACTAGTATTTCCCTTACCAATTCTTGGATTAGAGAATATGAGAAAAATTGGCAGCCTGTCAAAAAGACAGCTATGCATTTGGCAAATGATGGGAAAGAAGATATTTTACCTAATAAGATGCAAAAAGCTGCTCTAAATAATTTAACTGCTCTAGTAAATGAGGATGCAAAAAAGGCTCTGGTCGTTTCTGCCACCGGGACGGGAAAAACATATTTAGGAGCCTTTGCAGTTCAAGAATATCAACCTAAAAAGTTTCTTTATCTAGTACATCGAGAACAAATTGCAAAAAAATCTTTAGAGAGTTTTTATAAGGTAATTGGCGGAAGTCGTGAGGACTATGGGTTATTAACTGGAAATAAGCATGATTTTAATAAAAAGTATCTTTTTGGAACCATTCAAACTTTAAGTCAGGACAAAGTTTTAGGGAAATTGGATCCAAAAGAATTCGATTATATTTTAATTGATGAGGCTCATCGAGTGGCCGCTCCAACTTATCAAAAAATTTTAGAACACTTTACGCCTAAATTTTTACTAGGAATGACTGCTACACCTGAAAGAATGGATAAACAAAACATCTATGAAGTATTTGATTATCACTTAGCTTATGAAATTAGGCTAAAGGATGCCTTGAATGAGCAGATGTTAACACCGTTTCATTATGTGGGAGTAGAAGATTATACGGTAGGCGATGAGGTAATTACTGAAACTAGTAAATTAAAAGACTTAGTTGCTGAAAAGCGAGTTGATTATGTCCTTAAGCAGCTTGATTACTATGGCTATTGCGGTAAAAAAGCTAAAGGCTTAGTATTTTGTAGTCGGCAAGAAGAAGCACGAAAGTTAGCAGAATTATTTACGCAAGCTGGACACCCAGCACAGGCTCTGACGAATGAGGACAGTCAGAAGAGACGGATAGAAGTAACTAAGAAGTTAGAAAATGGTGAATTAGAATATATATTTACCGTAGATCTATTTAACGAAGGAATCGATATCCCGTCCCTAAATCAGATTGTGATGCTCCGAAATACCCAATCGAGTATTATATTTATTCAACAACTAGGGCGTGGACTTCGTAAATTTCCGGGAAAAGACTATGTAACTGTAATTGATTTCCTGGGAAATTATAAAAATAATTATCTAATCCCAATTGCCTTAAATGGTGATAAGAGCCGTGACAAAGACCAAGTTGTTAGAGAAAGTAAATTACCGCAAGTTATCGATGTTTCAACAATTAACTTTACTGAGGTAGCTTCACAAAGGATTTTAGATTCACTTGAAAAAATAAAACTAGATAGCATGCGGGAACTGAAAAAATCCTATGAAGATTTAAAGGCAAAACTGGGTCGCGCCCCTCTTTTATATGACTTTTATCAATATGGAACAACCGCTCCAACTGTTTTTGCCAAAAATCATCTTTTAGCCCACTATGGCGATTTTTTAAAGAAAATGGGAGAAAACGTCGAGCTAACAGATTATCAAAGTTCTGTTTTATCTTTTGTAACGAAGGAGTTGTTATTTGGTAAAAGACCGCATGAATTATTGCTATTAGAAAGCTGCTTAGTTAAGGAAAAGGTAAGTGAAGTATCCTATCTGCAATTACTTAAAGGAAAAAATTGCTATGTAAACGATGCTGTATTAGATTCAATTGAGAAAGTTTTATCCTTAGAATTTTTTGACGTGAAACAAGGAAAAACAACGAAAAAAAAGCAGTATGGAAATGTTCCTTTAGTTGAAAAGACAGGAAAGCACTATTTATTTTCAAGTCAACTTTCACAGGCCTTAAGTGGTAATCAGCAATTTAAAGACCTATTTAACGATGTTATAAAAACAGGCTTGGCGCTTTCAAAAGAATATAATTCTGATCAACAATTTACTTTGTATAAGCAATATGATCGTAAAGACGTTTGTCGCCTATTAAACTGGCCTAAGGATGTTTCAGCACCAATGTATGGTTATCGGGTTGGTGAAAAAGAAACGCCAATTTTTATCACTTACCAAAAAGATTCAAAGAAGAAGAGAAATGCCCGCTATCATAATACTTTAGAAAATGGACATAGTTTGCGCTGGTATACTCGTACTCCTCGTCACATTGATTCAGATGAAGTAAAACGGCTGCTTAATACAAAAGATATGAAATTACACCTATTTGTTAAGCAAAGCGATGCAGCAGGAAAGGAATTTTATTACTTAGGTACTGCCGATATCCAAAAGGATTCTGTTAAAGAAGAAAAAATAGGTTTAAAGCAAAAGAGTACGGTTGGAATGAATCTGATTCTCAAGCATCCGTTAAATCAAGCTATCTATGATTTGCTTTTTAGTTAAGAATTAAGCATAGTTTAGAATAAATTATAGAAATTCATAATAATTATTTGGTAAATTTTAAGTTGCGAAAATGGAGGATGAGATAAGAGTGAAAATTAAACTAGTCTCCTTAATTGCTCTACTAGCGTTAGTTTTGACTGGATGCAGTTTTCAAAACAAACCTAATAGAGCTGATGCAGCACATAAATACTATGTTGAAAAAAGTGAAACGCCGAAAAACAATCTCAATGTAATTCCAACATTATTTTTCCATGGTGGACTAAGTAATTATCATGGAGAAGAGAATATGGTAAAAGCTGCTCAAGAAGCTGGAGTGACTAATTCTGTCATTAGAGCCGATGTAGATGCCAATGGAAAGGTTAAACTGATTGGTACTATTCCAAACAACGCTGTTAATCCAATTGTAGAGGTAAACTATCGAAATAACGTTCAACTTGATTTTAAAGAAAATGGACGTTATGCCAGAAATGTAGTCCAGACTTTACAAAATGAGTATGGAATTAAAAAGGTAAATATGGTGGGACATTCCCTGGGAAATACTTCAATTATGTATTATCTATTGCAAGCTGCTCACAATCCAAATTTACCAAGGTTAAATAAGCAAGTCTCAATTGGTGGACATTTTGATGGGCTTGATTTTAAGCAGTTGCCCATTGCTATTAGACAGCCTGCTAATCTTCGAGTTGATAATGAAGGAAAGCCAAATAAGATGAACGCCACCTATCGTGAAATGGCAAAATTACGAACTCTTTATCCAAACAAAGAAATAGACGTCTTAAACATTATTGGTAATATTGGTGGAAATTCGGATGGGATTGTAAAAAATGCTTCATCTCTTTCATTAGAATACTTAGTTGCTCCTATGGCTAAAAGTTATCGCGTAGTCACAATAACTGGCAAGACTGCGGACCATGGGCATTTAACTTATAATAAACAGGTAGAGAAACAAAGTATTAATTTTTTATGGCTACAATAGCAAATTAAACTAG
>DBFNNF010000163.1:0-2552 GCA_048407585.1 Lactobacillus johnsonii
TAAAGCTTCTAAAACTCCTTTTAGTTCTTGTCTATTATTAGTAGTATTTTTAAAACCTTGATAAAGAATTTTAATTACTTTTCCATCTTCAGTTATAACTGAAGAATATCCACCTTGATTTAATGTTGGTTTATAACTACCATCTGTATATACTCTAATCATGAGAATTTATATACTTTGTTACATGCTTATAGACTCATTCTAAAGTATAACAAAATACTTCTTCATCATTATCTGATCATCCTATTATCTCTTTTAAAGCAAATACAGCATGAGTACATTCGTGTAAAGCAATATATGGATCGTTATTAGTTAGTCCAATAACAATTAGTCCATTAGGTAGTATACAAGTAATACCATCTGTTAAGTTAGACTGGTACTCAAGATGTATAGAATACATATCTTCCAAATAAGATGTGATCTTACTTATATCTTCATCCTGAATAACTAAAATGTCTTTATCAAAAATTGGAATATTAACTTCTCACTTCTTCAATTTCTTCTATAATTTCACAATCGTCAAATTCATAAGACCTAATTGTGCCATCAAAATAGGCATCGTGTTTAGCTAATAAGTCTTCGAAATCTTTTAAGAAGTCTTGTTCTTTTTCCGAAGAAAGGGTTACCTTCCCTTTAAATGCCAGATCTAGGATTTTCATCAGCAGCCTGCATATAACGGTTATACTTCCGATAAAGTAATTCCTCTTCTTTATTAGTACCAACCTCTATAACTAAGCGCCTAAAATCTGCGAAGGTTCCATCAAAATCTTTTACTTCAAAGAAAGGTTCAGTTTCTGCTCTCTTTTCAGCAATTTCTCGACCAATCTTTTTAACAAAAGGATCGGCAGGAACACATGTTGCAAGACCAAACTTAATAGTTTTAGCTTCCTCATCGTATATTGCAGCAATTGTATATCGCTCACTCATACGAGTTTTTTGCTGAGGTACTGCTACAGTTTCTCGAATTGGCACAATTGCTACTTCAAGAAAGGAAAGAGGTCTAGTGTAATAAAATTTAACTACTTTACTCATATCTTTTTATTTTTAAATTATCTATAATTTTCTATTTAAATAAGAACTAAAATCTTGTTTAATAGGAACATAATCTTCATTTCCAAATAATGAGGATGTAAGAATCATGTCCGCAGTAGTTCTATTTGTTGCAAAAGCAATATTATATAACGATGCTAAACGAGTTAATGCAGATATATCAGTTTGGTGTCCTTGAGTAATAAGATTATCACAAAAGAAAATTAATACATCAATTTGTCCTTGAGCAATCATAGCTCCTATCATCTGATCTCCTCCTAAAGGACCAGAAAGTACAGAAGTAACGTATAAATGATCACTATAATAAACTATTTTTTGTCCTGGAAATGTTTCTTCTAAATCATTTACTAATATTTCGCTTAATAATTTACCTGTAGTTCCAGTTGCTATTAAATTATGTGGATATAATGTTTTTCCATTAAACCTAACCCAATCAACTAATTCTTGTTTTCTAGCATCGTGTGCAACTAATGCTATATTTAATTTTCTCATTTATTAATAGTTTTTGAAGCTATTTCAGCTAGATCTTTAGTTAAAACTTTAACAATTATATCCTTTTTACCATATCTTTGATAGTAAGTATATAATTCTTTAGTATTTTTAACTGCAGTATCTGTTACTTTTGAATTAATTAAATCAATTAACTTACGTCTTTTTACTAAAAGCCATTCTTTATCTGTCTCAAAAGCAATATAATCTGCCTTTCCATACACCCAGCCTGGATTTCCTCTAACGTTACTAATTTCAATCCAATGAATATTACTATCTGTATTACTATCTGATCGATTACTCTTTTTTAAGCTTTTAATATCAAAAGAAAATGTTTTATTGTCTTTAGTTCAGAAAAGATCTATATGGTCTTTAATATCTGTACTTCTATCAGAATGTGAAATGACCCCACCATTTCTAAGAACTAATAAATTAGCGAATTCTTGTTCTTTTTCGGCCCCTGCTTTTAAAAAAGATTGATGATTAAAACTATTGCTCATGACAAAATTTTTTAGCTGCTTCAATAGATTCAAAAACCTGATCTTCACGAATAGATTTTTGTAAACCATCTAAGCGATAATAAATACTCTGAGAACTAAGATGTTGATGAATCCGAATAGAAGTTACAGTAAAAGGATTCAAATTAGGTACACTCGCATTTACAAAATCTCCATCTTTAAATTTTAACTTTGTTTTACAAAGATATACCTGCTGTCCTATTTCATATTTTGTGTTGACCGTAATTTGCATATTCTTTGATCATATTTACGTATTTTACTTTTCTGTTTTCGAATAAGTTTTTCTAGTTCAGTAATACTTTTAACTGAGTATTGCTCTAAATTGTCAGCTATTAAACTTACATATATATTGCGAGCCATATGATTATTTTTATCAATATTCTTTATTACAGTAAGATAAGAATAAATATTAGTAGCTTCACCTTGCATTATTCTTAGCTCTTTTCTAGCTCTTCGAATTTTAATTGAAAGAGATTTTTCAGACATTTTATAATA
>DBFNNF010000164.1:0-11604 GCA_048407585.1 Lactobacillus johnsonii
CTCCAAAAAAACAGGAATCTACTTTCACATGCAGATTCCTGTTACTTTTTTATCACAAAAAGAAAAAGGTCTGCATGTTACTCCATGCAGACCACAATAAATACACAGCCAGCACAGATACAATCTGAGTCTTTCAGGTTGCATCTTGCTTAACAACCTGATTTACTGGCCTTGCCAACGATTATTTTTCATAAACTTAGCTTGTGTATTCATAATTAACTACTCCTTAAAAAATTTAATTATATTGTAATTGGCTTATATTTTTCTGTCAATAGCTTTTATTTGATATAGATAAGACTGGAAATCACCACTAACTTGTGCCGTATCAGGATTTGACGCATTAAATTGATATGGTTCACGTAATCCATATTTTTGTAAAACTCGACCTGCTACGGTTTGTCGCCCATTAATCTGATATTGCTTACGACTATTTAAATGTTTGAGGGGGAAATATTGATCTAAGCTTTCATTTGGGCGAGCCAGCTTACGATAAAATCCAATTATTTGTTTATTATTATTGCTTACACTCCAAGCATATACATTTTGTGATGGATCAAATTTTAACAGTTGATCAAAAATGCCATTCACTAACAGATCTCGATTCTTTTTGTACCATTTAATCCACTCTTTAATTTCTTCTCTTTCTGTTGTTGATAGTTTATTCAGGTCTAACTCATAGCCTAGAGGACCAAAACAAGCAACTTCCTGCCTAAATTTCAAATTGGTTACACGTTTAACTTGATCATTAGGGACAGCAGACACGTGGTTACTAAAAGTCGACAAAGGATATGCTAATAACGTTCCCGACATAATGTCTAATCTTTCAGCCGCATCACTATCATCACTTGGCCAAATTTGTGGGCTATAAAACAAAATACCTAAATCAAAGCGTCCCCCTCCACTAGCACAGCCTTCTATTAACAAGTTGGGGAAAGTTGTTAATAACTTTGCGTATAACTGATAAACACCTTGAATATATCTGTGAAAAAATTCGCCCTGGGGATGATTAATGGAATGCAAATAGGGAGAATAGGCTTCAGTAATATTTCGATTCATATCCCACTTGATGTAATCTACCTTTGCTTCTTTTATCACTTTCGCCATTTGCTCATAAATATTTTCTACGACTTCTGGGTTAGCAAAATCAAGCACATATTGTCTACGGCCAACTGAATAGCGACTATAGGGATGTCTAACAATCCATTCAGGGTGACTTTGATATAGTTCAGTATCAGGCGACACCATTTCTGGCTCAAACCAAAGTCCAAATTTCATCTTTAACTTATGCACTTGTCCACTAAAATGAGCTAATCCTTGTGGAAACTTCCTAGTATCAACCGTCCAATTTCCTAATGAGCTATTATCACTATCTCTTTTACCAAACCAGCCATCATCTAAGACAAAACATTCAATTCCTAATTCTTTAGCTTGAGTGGCAAGCTCCATTAGTTTTTTTTCATCAAAATCAAAATAAGTTGCTTCCCAATTATTAATTACAATAGGTCGCTCTTTTTTCTGCCATTTTTGATCAATAACATGATTTTTGACAAAAGTATGGGTCTGGGCCATTAGACCATTGAAACCATGACTTGTATAGAATAAAACTGATTCTGGCGTACAGAATTCTTCGTTGGGAGCAAGCTTCCAGCAAAAAGTAGCTGGATTAATCCCAGTCATTAAACGACTCTGGCCCCACTCATCAACTTCGACTTGACTAACAAAATTACCTGAATAAATTAAATTACTTGCATAGATCGTCCCAGTATCGTTTGTCACATTTTTATCCACAAGTGCAACAAAGGGATTTTCTTGATGACTAGATGCACCACGCAATGATTCGATTTTAGTAATTCCTTGTGTCAAAGGACGCGTTGTAATATGTCTTTCCTTCACCCACGCACCTGACAATTGAAGAAAATTATAATCATCATTTGGTAAATCTAACACACCACTTTGTAAATTCTTAACTTTAATTTCTTGCTGACTGTGGTTAATTATTCTGGCCTTTCGTACAATTGCCGTTAAATTTTCAAAAATACTATATGAGAGTTCGAGCTCTAACTGTCTTTCTATATCTTTCAAATAAATAGTTATCGTTTCACTGTCATTTCCATATGAAGCAGGCTGATCTATCTCTCTCTTTTTTCCTTTTTCAAATTTAAAATGATCGTACTTAAAGTCAGGATATAGATACGTTTCTTCTTTCTCTAGGCTAACAGCACCTTCCCGAAAATCACTGGTACCATAAGTAGGGTATTCTTGCATTCGATCAGCAAGACTAAAATTCTTTATCTCTTTTGAAAATTTTACTGTTCCCGATGCTTTATTTATATGCAATGAAATATAAGATAAATCATCTCTATCTAGATTTCCTAGATCTGCTCCATAATATAAGTGTTCTAGTTGTTGGTTAGGTAATAAGTCAAATAAGTAACTTACTACACCATTATGTAAATAAAAATATCTATTATCAATTACATCAATCATTGATTTTTACCTTACCAAGAGCCAAGTTATCTAAATATTGCATTTTCTTTTTCATTCCACGATTATAAAAATATTTGTATAGAATCGCTGTTAAAAAGAAAAAACTGTAACTTCGTGCATTATTTAACTGTGTTTTCTCAGAATAAACTAACTCTTCCTTACCTGATTCATTAGTTTTAAACTCAAAAGTTTGAGTAATATTATGATTATCAGGTTGCTGAGTAACTAGTTGGAATACTTTTTCTGGGATAATTTTACTAATTTCCATCGTCGTTTTAGAATCTAATTTCTGTAACTTCGTTTGTAAATTAGTAGTTATTTTTTCTCCTTCACGAAGTTGCTTTATTTTTTTATCGTGTGCTCTAAAATATTGAAGCTGAGTTTCTATCAAGGTCTTATACAGCATATCTTTAGGAGCCTTATAACGATATTTATAGGTCAAAGTATCAAGTCTCATATTTTCACACTTCTATTTATTAGCTGCTTTACTTTCTTCAACAAGATATGACTTATCTAATGCCTTCATAAATGGAATAAAGATTAAAGTCATAACTATTACATCAACAATTTGCAAAATTGCACCTGCGATTGACCCGGTTCCAAGCCACCCTGAAATAAAGATTGGGGTTGACCAAACAACCGTTGCACCAATTGGACGTGGAACTAATCCCATTGCAATTGCAAAATACGAAATAGCAGTTGATGCCATTGGCGCCAAAATCCAAGGAATGAAGATTACCGGATTTAATACGACTGGTAAACCATATGTCATAGGCTCAGAAACATTGAAGATTGATGGTACTAAAACTGTCTTCATCGTAGTCTTCATTCGAGCGGATCTTCCAAGCCAGAAAGCAAAGAGTAAAGCGACCCCTAACTGCAAACCTTGACATACAAAGATTCCCATAAAGGTAGTATTAATAATATGTGGTAAATGCTCTGCTGCAACTCCATTACGATAGGCGTTATAGTTTTGTAAGGCCAGAGAATCCATGATCGGTTGAATGATCGAATTTACTAGTAAAGTACCATGAATTCCGAACCACCAGAATAATTGAGTAAAGAAGACAGCAATTAAAACTGCTGGTAAAGTATCTCCTAATCCCATTAATGGCTGTTGCAATACTCGATAGATAAAGTCAATTGCATCCTTATATGGGGTAAAGGTAAAGACGTAACGAATAATATTTGCTAATAACAGTGGAACTGCACCTGGAATGATTGCAACAAAAGATTGTCCAATCATTGGTGGCACGGAGTCTGGCAATTTAATTGTGATATTTGCCATACTAATGTGACAATAAATTTCACTAGAAATTAAAGCCGTAATGATTGCAACAAACATCCCTTGTGCACCCAGTTGTGTAATTGGGAAAAAGGCACCTTGAGTCTTATCGGTACCAACTAAAGTCATCATCAAAAAACATGATAATGAAATTGCACCAGCGAATACTTTAGATTGTTTATAGTGTCCTGCTAATTGATAAGCTACACCAAAAGCAATAAACATTGAGGAAATATTCATTGTGGCATTACCAACAGGTGCAAAAAAGTCATTAAAGAACTTTAAAACTCCTGGTGATAAAAATTTAGCAAAACCAAATGTTTGGGGAAGATTTTGTAAAATCACCATAATTGCCCCAAACATTGTAGCTGGAAAGGCAATCATCATACCATCACGTAAACTTGTTAAATATTTATTTTTTCCGAGCATACTTGCTAGTGGAACTAACTTTTTCTGCATCCAATTTAGGAAATTTTTCATTTTTATCCTCCATCATCTGTAACCGTTTACAATTATCACTATATATGTTTAGTAAATGTTTACACAAGAGGGAAATAAAATTATTTTTTCTTTGCTACGGATTCTCGAATTTTCAACTGACTATGTACAGTAACAGTAATACTTGCTCCAATTTCTTCGCTTATCATGCTTTTGGCTAACCTAACTCCAAGTTTCCCCATTTCATCTGCATTGATATATACGCTAGATAAAGTTGGTGTAAGGTATTGTGTCATTTCAACATCATCAAAACTGATAACTGAAATATCTTGTGGGATTTTTACTTGATGATTACTAAATGATTTATAAACCCCCAGAGCCATTGGATCACTACCAACTACTACGGCAGACGGTCTATTTTTTAACTTAAGAACATTGTTTGCTGATTGAAGTCCTTCTTTAGTTGACCAATTAGTAATAAAAGCCTGATAAAAATCAGATAATCCCTTTAATTTCATCCAATTGTGATACGCATCTGCTCTAGCATCACCAGATTTATAGATAGTGCTTCCAGCTTCATCAACAATGCTAGCTCTTCCTCCAATATAAGCGATATTTCTATGCCCTAGTGAGTATAAGTAATTTAATATCTCATACGTTTTATCAACAAAATCGTTACATATATAACTAATATTGGGATTATTCGGGCTTGCATCAATCAAAATTAAATTTTCATTGTATTTTTTCACTTTAGAAATTGCCGCAGGTGTCATTTCACCTACCATAATTACAGCACCGTAGTCATGTAAACTTTCCCAATCCTTGTTTGATTCATGCATGGTAAAAGCCACTTCGACATGCAGGCGCCATTTAGCTGCTTCTTCTTCAATTCCTTCATGTATTTCATGAAAGTAAGGATCGCTCAACTCTGACTTCACATCATGCCGTAAGATTAATCCGATAGTCATTTTCTTTCCCGAACTTTTAGGGCCCCGTTCAACATTCTTTTTTGAATATTGCACCCGATTAGCAATTTCAATTACACGCGCTCTGGTATTTTTATTAATACTAAAACTTGGATCATTATTTAAAATTCTTGAAACACTCGCTGGTGATACACCCGCCATTTTAGCTATATCACGAATACTTGCCATTTCTATCCTCACCCTTTTTATTAAACGTTAACTAAACATAGTATAATCACAAAAAAGCAATTAGCCAATCTCTTGACTAATTGCTTTCTTACTTAATTTCATATTTAGTAACTAAATCATTAACTCTTTCTTTTGCCTGAGCTAGGACTCCTGCATCTTCAGGCTTATCCAAAACTTCAATAATTATTTTAGCAACTTCTTTAGCATCAGACTCCTTAAAGCCTCGGCTAGTTATTGCTGGTGTTCCAATTCTTAATCCACTAGTAATAAATGGGCTTCGCTTATCACCAGGAATAGACTCTTTGTTAGTCGTAATATTTACAGAGTCTAGCAAATTTTGGGCATCTTTTCCTGTTACACCAGTCTTGGTAATATCAATAATCATCAAGTGGTTATCTGTTCCACCTGAAACCACGCGAATATTTTTGCTATTTTTAAATTCTTCAGCCATGGCTTTCGAATTCTTAATTACTTGATCAATGTATTGGGTAAATTCTGGCTGTAAATCTTCATAAAAAGCTTGAGCCTTTGCAGCAATAACATGCTCTAGTGGCCCACCTTGCGTTCCTGGAAAGAGAGCAGAATCAATCTTCTTCCCTAATTCCTTATTGTTAGATAAGATCATCCCTCCACGCGGACCACGCAAAGTTTTATGTGTGGTTGTTGTAACAACATCGGCTATAGGAATTGGGCTCGGATGTGCTCCGGTTGCAACTAAGCCTGCAATATGTGCCATATCAACCATTAGATAGGCGCCCACTTCATCCGCAATCTCGCGAAACTTCTGCCAATCAATAATTCTGCTATAAGCAGAAGCGCCAGCAATAATTAATTTTGGCTTCTTCTCTATAGCAATCTGTCTAATTCGATCAAAATCCAATTCTTCAGTTTCAGGATTTAGATCATAACTAATAGAATTAAAAATTTTCCCTGAAAAGTTAACTTTAGATCCATGCGTAAGATGGCCACCGGCATCCATACCCATTCCTAAAATAGTGTCTCCTGGCTTTAGCAAAGCATTATAAACTGTCATATTTGCTTGCGAGCCAGAATGGGGCTGAACATTTGCATAGTCTGCATCAAATAATTTTTTTGCATAGTCAATTGCTAGTTGTTCTACTTTATCAATATATTGACAGCCACCATAGTATCTCTTTCCTGGATACCCTTCCGCATATTTATTAGTTAAAACAGATCCTTGTGCTTCTCTGACAGCATCGGAAACAATATTTTCTGATGCAATTAATTCAATTGTATCTTCTTGTCTTTTCTCTTCACTTTTAATTGCATCCCAAAGTGCAGGTGATTTTTCTCCATAATTCATCTATATAATTCCTCCCATGCTTGCAGAATTTTTGTCTTAATCAAATTATACCTTAATATTGATTATAAACTTAGTTTCTAGATCTGCTCCAAAAGAAAAAGAATTAAGCAATTTCTACCTAATTCTTCTTCAGAAAATATTTATAGTTTGCATCAAAAAGTCATTTCTCGTCCATTCACTAACACTTTATAATCTAAGGTTTCTAGGTTTGCACGTAATTCTGCTTTTCGTGTTTTGTCCTGATTTAAACGAATAATATGAATTTCATTTTCAGTAGGAGTAGTAACTTCAATACTTCCATTCAAATCAAATGCCACTTCATTATTTCTAAATCTTAATAAGTTAATTAAAGAACTAACAACAGGACGTTGAACTTCTTCATGGATTTCTTCACGACTATAATAATGACGATTAATATTTCGACCTTCTTTTGTCTTTTCAAGAAGTTCAATATCATTTTTACCAGCAAGCATTCCAACATAATAGATTTGGGGAATTCCAGGGGCAAATACTTGTAAAAGTCGAGCCATAAAGTATTTTTTATCATCATCACCAAGTGCAGAGTAGAAAGTAGAGTTTATTTGATAAATATCGAGGTTATGATATTCCGCACTTGAGTATTTCCTTTTAACATTAGCACCGACCTTATATAATTCATTGCTAGTGTACTCTATCTCATTCGGGGTTAAGATATCACGAGCATCTACTACACCAATTCCATCATGAGTATCTAATGTCGTAAACTGCTTCATTGGACTCTTTTTTAGCCATGAAGCAAGACGCTGACTTTTACCACTATATAGTGAATAAAGCACTACCATTGGTAAGGCAAAATCATAAATAAAGTAACCGTGTTTTGCAATCTTAAATGGCATTGAATAGTGTTCATGAATTTCAGGCAAAATTAGCGCGCCTTTAGCTGAAATATCATCTTGAACTTCTTTCAATAGATCCCAAATTTCTGATTCTACGAAAAAGTCATTAGTATCTAGCTTCTTAACAGCATAAGCAAACGCATCTAATCGAATGATGTCACTGCCATGATCAATCAAATTATTTAAAGTCCGCTTAATGAACTGTTTAGTTACATCTTTGCGAACATCAAGATCAATTTGCTCTTCACCGAAAGTATTCCAGAGTTTTTCCTTACTTCCATCCGCAAAAGTAATTTCCTGATATGGAGCACGATCTTTTCTCTTGTAAATAAGGTCAATATCTTTTTGCGTTGGTCGATTCTTAGGCCAGAACTTATCCCAACTGAGGAAAAGGTCAGCATAAGGACTTTGATCTTTATTCTTTTGAAAATCCTTATAGTACTTAGACTGACGAGAAATATGATTAATCATAAAATCAAACATAAGATAATATTTTTCGCCTAATTTTTCAACATCCGACCAATCCCCAAATTGAGGATCAACCATTGAATAATCCGTTGGAGCAAAGCCGCGATCACCAGTTGAGGGAAAGAATGGTAACAAATGAACTCCTCCAACAGCACCTTTTAAATCTGTGTGCAGTACGTCATCTAAATCTTTAATATTTTTGCCTAAACTATCTGGATAGGTTATGAGCATTACTTTATTTGAAATTGTCATTACTACTAATCCTAATCTATTGCCTTAAAGTGATGAATATAAGCCTTGAAATCACCGTGTTCAACTGAATCATAAATTCCTAAGTTCATCAGTTCATCTCCACCATATATTTCATGGGTCTTTTGATCTTCATAGTGCTTTTCTGGGGCAAGTCCGACCATCTTGGTCTTAGTTAAATATGGCTGAGCACTTGCCATTACTTTAACTACTGATAAAACAGCTTCAGTTTTATCTTTCGAAACAGTTTCCCAGGCACATTGATTACTGGTTTGAGCACTCTTTAACCGATAAAAAGTGCCATACTGAGTAACTTCTCTAATTTTTTTATATTCTGCCACCTGTTCTTTAACTGCTTGACGATCTTCTTTGCTCATCTTAGTTAAATCAAGTTCATAACCTAAATCACCCCACATTGCTACAATTCCACGTGTCTTAAGTGGTGTAATTCGACCATTTTGTTCATTTGGACTAACTGAAACATGAGAAGTCATCATTGATTGTGGATAAGCTAAACTAGTACCATATTGAATACTTAATCTATCAATTGCGTCACTATCATCACTAGCCCAAATTTGTGGGTTGTAATATGCCATACCCGCATCAAAGCGTCCGCCTCCGCCAGAACAACCTTCAATTAATAAATCGGGATAAGAATTAACTAATCTTTCAAGCAAGTCATAGAGTCCTAAGACATAACGGTGGTAAGTTTCACCCTGTCTTGCAGCTGGTAAATCTGCTTCATAAATATCTGACAAGTGACGATTCATATCCCACTTGATGTAATCAATCTTGCCTGATTCAAGAATCTTGTTCATTTGTTCAAAGATATTATCACGAACTTCTTTTCTACCTAGATCAAGAACATATTGATTACGAGATGGGCTCGGAGTTCTTCCTGGAACATGCATTAAATAATCAGGATGCTCTTGATATAAGTTTGAATCCATTGAAATCATTTCCGGTTCAAACCAAAGACCAAATTTTAATCCTTGTTCATGAACATAATCTGCAAAATGATCTAATCCATGTGGGAATTTCTTTTCAAAAACACTCCAGTCTCCTAATGAAGAATTATCATCATCACGATGGCCAAACCAACCATCATCAAGAACAAACATTTCAATGCCCATTTCCTTCGCATCATCAACAATTGGCTTTAATTTTTCTTCGTCAAAATCAAAATAGGTAGCTTCCCAGTTGTTTACTAAAATTGGCCGAACTCGATCTTTATATTTACTTCTAATGACACGATCATGAATTAAAGTGTGAAATGCTTGGCTCATCTTGTTCAAGCCTTGAGCAGAGTATGTCATCAATACTTCTGGAGTTTGGAAACTAGAATTTGGTGTTAGTTCCCAGCTAAAGTTGAAATCATCAATACCGATATTGACATGGGTTTGTGCAAATTGATCTTTTTCTACTTCAAATTTGTGATTACCGGAGTAAACAAAGGCAAAACCATAAGCATCCCCAGAAAATTCAGTAGTATCTTTATCAACTAAAGCCATAAATGGATTCATTTGGTGGCTAGACGTACCGCGATGACTAGAGTAAACATGAATGCCTTGATTAATTTCACTACGTTCAACGCGTCTTTCATGTGCATGAGCACCAGGCAACGTAATTGATTCAAAGTTACGGTCTACAAAGTCAATCTGCATTGAAGCAACTTTCTCAATATTAACTGTTTCCTCGCCCTTATTAACTACTTTGACTGAACGAGTAATTACTGGACGATCACGGTAAATAGTATATGCCAATTCGAATTCAACTTTACTCTTCTCATCAAGTAAATTGACGATTAAAGTTTCAGCTTCATCATTATTTTCAACAAAGGAATGTGGCAATCCTGCTAAATCCGGCTTACCTGCTACAATTTTATAATCTTGGTAAGTCAAAAATAGTGCGTTAGATCCATCCTTTTGGCGAACTACTGCTGCTGGAGTATGGTAATCCATTTCACCAGCTGTACTGTATTCTTTTGGTAAAGAATCACGTGAAAAAGTTCTATCTAGTGAGCCCGGTAAATTACCAGAAAAGCCTCGGTCTACTCGCGGATAGCGTAATTGCCCATGATATTGTTTAATTGTTTTACCAAAATACACATGAGCTAGTGTATTTCCATCTTCAACTGCTAATAAGTATGAAACTTGATCATTATGTAAGTGAAAAACTTTATTGTTTTCATCAAAATTAATTAGTTGGTTCAACTTCTCCGCCTCCTAATGCTGGCTCTTCCTTCTTTACTTTTAATTCTAAAATATTATCTTCTGCTTGTACGGCTTGACCAGTTTTCGCCATTAAGTCAATATCTGAAAACTTATCAGAATTTGTTACTATTACAATAACTGTGTCATCTAGCCCAGCCTTTTTAATAGTGGGATCCCAGAATTCAATTAATTCTTGCCCCTTCTTTACCCTTTGACCCTGTTCAACATATGATACAAATCCAGTTCCGTTTAGTGCTACCGTTCCAAGTCCAATATGAATTAATAGAACTACCCCGTTATCACCAACTAGCCCAACTGCATGTCTTGTAGTAAATACCTGTCTAACTGTCGCATCAAATGGAGCCAGAACCTTTCCATCACTTGGCTTAATTGCAAAGCCTTGTCCAACTGCCCCAGATGAGAATATTTTGTCATTAACCTGGCTTAAATTCATCAATTCACCAGAAATTGGAGTAGCAATGAGGACATCACTATCAATATCATTATCACTATCTTTATCAAATTTCTTGCCCCAGGTCTTTTCAAGTTCAGCTACGATCTCTGCGTGTTTCTTTTCACTTAAAATAACTTTACCTGCAAAAATTAAAATTGCAATTACAAGCATAACAGCAGGCACAGCGAACATCATTATTTTAAAATTAAGCTTACCAGCTGCTGTAATTGACGAAGCAGTAGCACCAGTAGTCATCCCGGCCATAATCGCAATTTGACCAACAACACCATTTGAAACGGCACCGCCAAACTTATCAATTAATGGACGAACAGACAACGCAAGTGATTCGTCACGATGCCCAAGTTTTAACTGGCCATATTCAACTGAGTCCGTAATAACCATCAAAACGATTAAGAATACCATTGGTTGTGGAAAGCCAAAAATTGATGCAGCAAGTAAAACAAGTGGTAAATTACTTCCAGCTACTGCAAATAATCCCATTCCACAAAGCATTACAGCTAAACAAGAGGTAAAGAGTGCCTTACGACTCATTTTTTTAGATAAAAGTGGAAATAATGATGTCGCAATAATTCCTAAGAATACATTAATCGTTGAAAAAATAGAAAATGCTTTTGGCATTCCCATAATATATGTAAA
>DBFNNF010000165.1:0-5224 GCA_048407585.1 Lactobacillus johnsonii
ATCAAAGAGGATGAAAAAGAATGAAGTTAATTGCAGGTTTAGGAAATCCAGGTAGAAAATATGATCAGACTAAGCATAATACAGGTTTTATGGCCTTAGATCATTACTTAGAGAAAAATGATTTAACCCTAGATAAGGATAAGTTTGAAGGCTTATGGACAAAACAAAAGATCAACGGTGAAGATGTAATTTTTCTTGAACCACAGACTTTTATGAACGATTCGGGAAAATCAATCGCGCAAGTAGCCAATTTCTTTAAAATTAGGCCTGAAGATATTTTAGTTATTCATGATGATATGGACATGCCAATTGGAAAGATTAGAATTCGTGCAAATGGTAAATCAGGAGGTCATAATGGAATTAAGAGCATTATGGCTTGCTTAGGAACGAACAATTTTAATCGATTAAAAATTGGAATTCGCCATCCTGAAAACGAAAGTGTTGTTTCTTGGGTCTTAAGTCCTTTTAATAATGACCAGCAAAAACTGATGGATGCAGCTTTTGAGACAAGCGAGAATGTCATTAATGATTTTATTAAAGGGAAGAACGCCCAATATTTAATGAATCAGTATAATTAGAATGAACATTACAGAGTTAATAAAAAAAGATAAAGAGTTAAATAATTTTATTGAAAAAGCTCCAGTAGAAAAAAGATCACTTTTAACTGGAGTAAATTCAGGTGCTTTTGCTGCTGTACTGATGCAAATGCTAAAAGCTTGGCAGCAGCCATTGATTTTAGTTGAAGATAATGAAGAAAAGGCGCAGACGCTTTTAGATGAATTAGGAAACTTATTGCCTGACGATATGGTATTTAGCTTCCCAGTTGATGCTACAATTGCTACCCAAACGGCCGTTGCGTCTCCGGACGAACTTAGTCAAAGATTGCAGACCTTAGAGTTTTTAGCTGAAAAGAGAGCGGGGATTGTTGTAGTAACGCCCCAAGCTTTACAGTATAAGTTGAGTGATCCGAGAGATTTTACTAAGGCAAAAAAGATCTTTAAGCCTGAGGCAGAATTCGACTTAGATAAGTTAACTGAATGGCTTACGCAGGCAGGATATCGCAGAGAAAGCATTGTAGCCCGTCCTGGAGAATTTGCTCGTCGAGGAGATATTCTTGATATTTATCCTTTGGATCAAGAAAATCCGATTCGAATTGAATTCTTTGGGGATGAAGTTGATACCGTAAAAGAGTTTGATGCTGCTACACAACGTAGTTTGGAAGAAAAAGATAGTGTTTCAATTGGCCCAGCTCTAGATCGAGTATTTTCACCACATAATTTTCAAGAAGCGGTAGAAAAAATAAAGCAGGATATGAGTGAATCAATTGCTGAAGAAGAGAGCGTTAAAAATCATTTTGTTAAGGCAATTGATTTATTAGAAGCTGGTGGTTTGCCAGAGAACTATGCCTTTTTAATTGATTATTTACTTCCGCGATCCTTCAATCTAATTGATTATTTAGATAAAGATGGCTTATTACTATTTGATGATTGGCAGTCCATAAAAAAGAATGTAGCTGATGTAGATACTCAAAATGAAGCCTTTATTTCCGAAGAAATAAAAGCTGGAGCAATGCTGAATAGTCAAAAATTACGCCATAGTTTTGAGCGAGTTGTTCAAAAATTAAAGCAAGCTCAGATTTTATTCTCGCTTTTCCAAAAAGGAATGGGACGATTAAAATTTGATCAAATTCTTAACTTTACAACACGAGAAGTTCAACAGTTCTTTAGTCAAATGCCTTTGATTAAAAGTGAGCTAACACGCTTTTCTAATGAAGGAAATACAGTTATTTTGCAAGCTGATTCGGAAACTCGGGCCAAGCAAATTGCTCAAAATTTAGTTGATTATGGTGTTGATATTCCGGTTGTAAAAGCAGATCAACTTTTATCAAATAAAGCTCAAATAACTGTAGGTAATTTTGCACATGGTTTTGCTTTACCTAGTTTAGATTTGGTTTATTTAACTGAACGAGAATTATTCAATCAAAGACCTCACCATCGCAAGCGTGTTAAGACCCTTGAAAATGCTCAACGGTTAAGAAACTATAATGAGTTAAAGCCAGGCGATTATGTTGTTCATGTCAATCATGGTATTGGGCGATTTGAAGGAATTAAAACCTTAGATGTAGATGGTAAAAAACGTGACTATATCACTATTACTTATCAACATCATGATCAGCTATTTGTTCCTGCTGACCAATTAGGTTTAGTACAAAAATATGTGGCCTCTGAAGGCAGAGTTCCTCATATTAATAAATTGGGAAGTTCTGAGTGGACTAAGACTAAGAAACGGGTTCAGTCAAAAGTTGAAGATATCGCAGATGATTTGATTGAACTGTACGCAAAACGTGAATCTGAAAAAGGATTTGCTTTCAGTCCGGATGATGATTTACAAAAAGAATTCGAAGATGCTTTCCCATATCCTGAAACTCCAGATCAGCTTCGTTCAATTAGAGAAATTAAGGCTGATATGGAAAGCCCAAAGCCAATGGATCGACTTTTAGTGGGAGATGTAGGCTTTGGTAAAACTGAAGTTGCCCTGAGAGCTGCTTTTAAAGCAATTCGGGATGGAAAACAAGTTGCCTTTTTAGCACCAACTACTATTTTGGCGCAACAACATTTTGAAACCATGCAAGACCGCTTTAAAGATTTTCCAGTCAATTGTGCGCTGTTATCACGTTTTCAAACTCCTGCTGAAGTGAAGGAGATAGTTGAAGGTGTAAAAAGTGGCAAGATTGATATGGTCGTTGGAACACACCGCTTGCTCTCAAAAGATGTCCAATTTAAAGATCTCGGCTTATTAATTATTGATGAAGAACAGCGATTTGGGGTTAAGCATAAGGAAAGACTAAAAGAATTAAAAGCCAATATCGATGTTTTGACTTTGACTGCTACTCCAATCCCTCGTACTTTACATATGTCGATGGTAGGAGTACGAGATCTTTCAGTTATGGAGACGCCACCTACTAACCGTTATCCAATTCAAACTTATGTTATGGAAGAAATGCCAAGTATTGTTCGTGAGGCAGTCCTTAGAGAAATGAAGCGTAACGGGCAAGTATTTTTCTTACATAATCGGATTGATGACATTGATAAAGTTGTTAGCCAATTAGAAGAGCTAATTCCAGAAGCCAAAATTGAATATATTCATGGTCGCATGAGTGAAAATCAAATGGAAGATATTATGTATCGTTTTTCAAAAAACGAATTTGATATCTTGGTAACAACAACAATTATTGAAACGGGCGTTGATATGCCAAATGTTAATACTATGATTGTTGAAGATGCAGATCATTATGGATTAAGTCAGCTATATCAATTACGTGGTCGAATAGGTAGAAGTGCCCGTTTGGCCTATGCATATTTCCTTTATCAACCAAATAAAGTCTTAACTGAAATTGGTGAAAAACGGCTTAGTGCAATCCGCGACTTTACTGAATTAGGATCAGGCTTTAAAATTGCGATGCGAGACTTATCAATTAGAGGGGCCGGTAATATGCTTGGAAAACAGCAGCATGGTTTCATTGATAGTGTTGGCTATGATTTATATGCCCAAATGTTAGACGAAGCAATTAAGAAACGTAAAGGTAAAAAAGTTGCGGTTAAATCTAATGCAGAAGTTCAATTTGATTTGGAAGCTTATATTCCAGATGATTATATTGCGGATCAAGAACAAAAAATTGAATTCTATAAAAAAATTAAGGGGATCAATGATCAAAAAGAAGCGGACAATATCGCAGACGAATTAATTGATCGCTTTGGTGATTATCCACTTGCTGTAGAAAATCTTTTGAATGTATCTACAGTTAAGGCAGATGCAGATTTAGCTCAAGTTGTATCTCTTACTCAAAAATCAGATGACAAATTACAAGTCATTTTTAATAATCAGGCTAGTGAGGAATTAGAAGGGCCGAATATTTTTAAGGCCTTAGAACATGTTTCTCTAAGAGCACGAATTAATATGGATCCTCAAAAGAGATTGAACGTAATGCTTGAGCTTGAGAAAAATATGAGTACTAGACAATTATTTAATGAGCTTCATACATTCTTAGAAGCAGCTAGTGAGATTGTTCAAAAATAAGGAGAATAGAGAAAATAATGAGAATCGATAAGTTTTTAAAGGTATCTAGATTAGTTAAAAGACGTACTGTTGCTAAAGAAATGGCTGATCAAGGAAGAGTAAAGGTTAATGACCGAGTAGTAAAATCTAGTTATGATGTTAAACTAGGCGATGTTATTGAAATCGGATTCGGTACTAAACAATTGAAAGCTCGTGTTCTTGACTTAAGAGAAACAACTAAGAAGGCAGAAGCCAGTGACTTGTATGAGCTAATTGATTAATGACAAGGGAAGAGTAAGGTGTTATATTAATAACAAGTGGTGATATAATTAAGATTTAGAATATTAACGAAAAGGCAGGGACATAGGTATGCAGAGAGGGCCACGACTTTATAATGCCTTAAGCGATGAGGAACGCCTAGCACGTTTGCGACGTAAAGCGGCTAGAAAAGAAAAAGAGGTTCATCGTGTAAGGAAGAACCGAATTATTGCTTGTTTTGCAATTGCAATTTTAATTTTTGGGCTGCAACTAATTATGGTCCATGTGCAAACTGGTAGAATTAACAGTCAAATTCAAACTAATAAAGCAGAGTTAAATCAGGTTAACAAAACTAATAAAAAATTAAAATCACAGGTTGCAGACTTAAAAGATCCTGATTATGTGGCTAAGGTAATTCGCTATAAGTTCTATTATTCTAAATCTGGTGAATCAATTTATACTCTTCCTGAAAAAGAGGAGGATTATTAGTGAAATTTCCAATTGGATTAAGGCTCAATGCTAAAGTGAATAATATTACTAAACTTGGGATTTTTGTAACTTTACCCCATCGCCATCATGGTTTAATTTTCCATAAGGACTTTGGTGATAAGTGGGAAAGTGCTAAAAAGAAGTATAGTGTTGGAGACGAAATCCGTGTCGTTGTGATCAATAATCATGAAGGGAAAATTTCTCTATCATTGAGTCAGGTAAATAATCCTGATTTAGTTGATCCAACTAATGAATTTAAAGATAGTAAAGATTTTACTCCGCTAGCTAAATTATTAGAGAAATCGACTGATAAAATAGCTAACTTAAAAAATCAATTGAATTTAAGTGACCAATAGTGGTCACTTTTTTAATCTAAAATTGACAAAATTTACAACTTTTTTTACTGAAAATAATATTGAAA
>DBFNNF010000166.1:0-7862 GCA_048407585.1 Lactobacillus johnsonii
GTGCAACTCTTAGTATAGTTACTTTGCTATTTTTTATAGTTGTATATCTTATGCTATTGTATGTAATTTGTTCTTTAGTGGTAGCTGGTTTCTGGAAAATTGATTCACATTCTGCTGTTTTAAAACAGTATCGGAGCTAAAACATTATGGATAAAAATAATTTTGAAAATCAACTTGTCAAATTCTTCTATAAGAATCCGGGAATATCTATTGATGAAGTTATGGATATTGTCAAAAATGCTAAGGAAAAGGCTACTAAACAGGTGATTCCTGTATATCAGGTAAGACACATAGACAATAATACTCTTGCATCTGACGAATATACTTTAAACACAAAAGTAGTTAAAAAAGAAATTTATAAGGACCAATCTACTTTTAGTCAAAACTTGAACTATTAGAGTTAAGCAGAATTAATTTAGAAATGGAGTATTAATAAAATAGATGGAAACCAATTACGTTAAGTTTGCATTACCAAAAGATATTGATGAAAAATACAACCATTCTCTATCCTACATGCCAGCAGGTAACGGTACATTAGTTGGTAATACAGATAAACTACAAATGTTAGAAGATATCATGTATAATCCGGGAAATCCTTCTGCTGTACTTTTGGGTGAAGCTGGTATTGGTAAAACAGCACTTGTTGAACAACTAATTTATCTTCATCAAGACACAAATGAACCATTTATCATTGTTCGTCTGAGTTTAGAAGTACTGGGTGCTCTTGATGAAAATGTGATGATTTCTAGAATGAGTACCTTACTTGATGATATGCGCGAAGTTAGAAAGTTTACTCAAAAAAACAATCCAAATAAATCTTTTAAATTAATACTCTTTATTGATGAGGTACATAAACTTAGACAGTACGGAAGAAGTGCAACTTCTTCTGCTGCAATTAACGCCTTAAAAGAAGGATTAGGACGGGGTGTTTTTCCAATAATTGCGGCTACCACTTCAAAAGAATATTTTGAAAACTTGGCAACAGATGATGCAATTGACCGAAGATTTAATCAGGTTATTTTAGAACCTCCTTCCTTACAAGATACAAAAAAAATTCTTAAGCAACATATACGTTATTTAAGAACTAAATCCTATGTACCTCAAATTTCTGAAGCATCCCTTGAAGAAATGATTGATTTAACTGATGTATATATTAGAAATCAAGTTAATCCGGATAAAACAATTAAAGTCTTGAATCAATGCATAGGACATGGAAAAAGATTGCATAATGTTCAAAATATAGATGAACCAATTGATCATAAAACATTCCAATATGTTTTTAGACAATATGGATATAATATTGATCCTCCAGCTAGCGCAAAGGCTGTTCGGGAAGAGATTCACAGGCGTGTTAAAGGTCAGCCATTAGCCGTAAAGCTAGTCGGTGACGCAATTAACAACGCCTTTTTTGCACCCAGAAACAGAAAAAAGCCACTACTAACAATTCTGCTTGCAGGAACCACTGGTACAGGTAAAACTGAGACGGCCAAATCAATGGCTAAAGCTTTATTTGGTCGAGATGATGCTATCTTAACGATTAACAGCGGTGATTATCCTACAGCAGAAGATGCACCAACTGTACAAAAATTTATCGGTGACGATATGGCTGCTAATAAACAAAAAGTAATCTTATTAGATGAGTTTGAAAAATCTCATAAAGCTGTTCAATTCTCCCTAATGCGTATGCTTGATGAAGGAATTGTTAGAGACAGTCACGGTGTAGAGCGTGCCATCAATAATACAGTAGTGATTGCTACTACTAATAACGGTGCAAATTTCTTTGATGATTTGGGTAAAAATATGAAATTAGAAAGAAATGAGATGCCGGATACCTATACTCCTGAACTCTATAATGCTTACTTGGATAAGAAACAAGATTTAATTCAATCTTTGGTAACTGGAGATGCCGGTCAAAATAATGGAATTAAACCTGAAATTTTACAAAGATTTCAAGCAATAATTCCTTATTTACCATTATCTAAGAGGGTTTTTGCAACGATTGCTCGAATAAAATTGCTTTCTATTCAGAAAAAATGGGCTGTTCCAGGAGCGATCTATTCACTAGGTAATACTAGTTTAAAGTTAGCTTTACCAAAAACAGAAGATGGTGATTGGTGGGAGGAACATGTACACAATCAGAACTATGCTGGTATTGACCCAATTTCTGCGATGATTGCAGAAGATATGATTAATGCTAAATCTGATCAAGAAGGCGCAAGAGCGATTGATGAAGTAATTAAAACACGGTTAATTTCGAAAATTACTGAAATAATTTCAGAAAGAATAGATGCCGGACTTCCTGTAGGCAGTGATGCTGGGAGATTTAAGGTTGGTACAAATGGCAGAGGCTTTTTTGAATATCGGGGACAAAAAAGAGCAGATATAGTTGTCATGTTCGAAAATAATAGACCGTTACTTACAGAATAAAAATTAGAAAGGAGGTGAGAAATTGAAAAGAAAACGAAAGAAAGTGTTTAAAAAGTTAAAAAAACTGCTGAATAGTCGAGTCACTGTATTAATTGCAATGCTCGGCTTTTTTGTTGCTGGAACTATGAAAGTAGCAACTGCGGAAACTAATTATGACTTTGCCAATGTATTTCAGTATTTTATGCTAGATAATCGTGCACAAAGCATTCAGAATCAAGGAAAAGATGGAGCTAAAATTCCAGTCCTTGGTTCGGTTGGTTCCGGAGGAGTTACTGGTAGTTTCTCGTATAGTGAAATTGTTAACTCAGCACCCGGTTCTGGGGCAACTAAAAAAGCTAATCAAGAAACTGCTAGACAATTTGCAATCGAAATGGCCACGTATTCAACTTTCAGATACTTTACTAATAGAGTTCAAGGATTTGAAAGTATGGTTAGCTACATTGGAAGAGTTTGTTCTTTCGGCCTTGTGCCATTAGCTTTATCACTAGATTTAGTAAAACTACTATTTGGTGGTTTAGTAACTATTTTGGCAAAGTTTAATATAATTCCACTACTAGGAGCAGCCTTAACTAATTTTGGATTCCAAAGTACACTGTCTGAAGCTATGGGAGTACCTAAAAATACAATCAATAATATTGTTAATCTTTGTTTAGGTTTTACTGTTATTTCAATCCTAATAGCTTTACTTATGACTTTGAGAAATGGTAGTACCAATCCTGATAGCAAATGGTGGAGAAAGTTTAAAGGGCGTGTATTTACATTTCTATGTCTCCCTATTGTTATTGGAATAGGAGCTTCTGTACTTCAAGAGGCAGGCAAAATGGCTGCCGATATTCCCGGATTTCAATCTTCATTTTTGAATTATTTAGTTGATGACAGGTCTTGGGCCTATAATTATAACTTTGCTCCAAACGGAGATTCAGCCAGTTCTTCAACTTTAAGCTCAAAAGAGGGATTTGTTGATCTTAGCTTTGATCCATATACTGCAAAAGGACAAGAACGTATTAAGCAAATCAACTCTAAGAGTTCTATCGTTGGTAATGATAATGTATTTGCTAATACAGCAATTTTATTATCATATGCAATGCAAGACCATTTTAGCGCCGTTGATTATATAAACTATCAGGGTTCGGAAGAATCTAAAAAAGCTGGTACGTATGGTTCATATTATGATTATGCTAATAACTTCACTGAGAAGAAGCTAACGGATGTCAGCCAAGCTTATGTTCCATCTACAGGTACAACGTACGGTAATAAAAAAGACCAAGAAGGTCCATATAAGGCTGCCATTAATGATTACAAAGTTGAAAAAAATGGCAAAACATCTTTGAATACATCTAAATCTACAGCATGGAGAGATAGATTTATCTATGGCGTTAAAAATGCTGGTGACTTAAGTAAATATTATGGTGAAAGTCCTAGTCAGGAAATGGTCCAAAATAAAGTAGGAGGAACTAAAGCTTCAACTATTCCATCAGATCAATCAATGTTTTTGATTTTATCTACCATTTTTGATGAAACTGGAGGACGCTACTATATTAGTGCTCCTGCTCGTGGAGGAGCTGCTATTGTTGGTAAATTCGATAGTAACCGTGCAGATTATTATTCTGTTTCAATGGTAGGAACACCACTGTTCACTGTAGCAGCTTTAATATCTGAACCTTTAATTACACTTGTTTGTATTGCAGCAGCAGTTATTGCAATGCTCTCAGTTGGATTATTAGAAATGAATTTAAAGCCAGCTAGTGCTCTTGGTAAAGCTATCTTTATTGGAGATGTTGAATACGATGAGGCATTTATAATTTATTCTTTCGGTATTTTTGGAAATGCTTTTGTATTTGCTGGTATGCCTCATATTATGATAGGTGTATTTACTGGATTAAGTAATGCGATTATAAAAGGAATTCCAACAATACTTAAACAGACACCTACTTCGCCGCAATCTTCATTGGCATATAATGGCTCTACAAAATTATTACTAGGTGCTATTGCAATAACAATAGCAATTATGTGGTTTAAATCTGCCAAATTTAGAAATATGCTCTCATTAATCTATACATATGTATGGAATATTGCTTTAGAAGCAGGCGAAAAGATCGAAAGAAGTGTTGGTGGTGGTAGATATTCAGCTAAACAAATGCTTCGAAAACAAGAACGAAGTAATCCAATTTTAAAAGCAATGGCTGACTATGATAGAAAGATGCAAAGGTTTGGTCAAAAAACTAGAGGAGAAGATCCATTACCTCCTTTAGATCCCGAGGAGCAAATACCGGATCCTGATGACATAATTCATTCTGAACATGAAAATTCAAATCCTAATGGGCCAAATCCACTTGATCCAAATAATGCTGCATCTCATAAGAAATTTAAAGAAGCTGATGATATTAAACGTGAAGGCCAATATGAGCGCTTAGATAACGAATTAAAGGATATCCAAAATGATTCGGACTTAGATAGTGATGATATGGATAAAGTTCTTGATGCTCAAGATGCTGTGAATGAACTTAGAACTCACCCATCTCAAGATACCTTTAACGCAGCTAAAGAGAGTCTATGGGATTTAAGAGATCAGCTAGTAGCAAATGGCGCTTCAGAAGCCAATATTGCTGCAGTAGATAGAGCTTTAGCAGAAGTAGAAGATATTGGTAATGGATATGACTTTGATAACGAAGATCTTGATAAGCAAGTCCCTACAAATGCTGAACAAAAGGATCGGGTTGATGGACCAATTAAATCAACTGCAGCTAACATAGCTTTAATGGCTCTTAAAAGGAATCCAACACAAAGAAACTTTGACGTAGCCAAAAGAAGTCTGCAAAGTTTAAGACAGCAACTTGTAGATAATGGCGGTTCGGCTCAAGATATTGCAGCTGTAGACAGAGCATTGAACAATGTTAATGCGTTTGGCGAAAAGCATGGATTCAGTACTGTTGATAATAAACCTGGCCCTACTGAGAATATTAAAGTTAGTGAAAATGTTGGAAAAGATATCGATCTTAGTCAATCTTTGAATACCTTGAAGGCTGATCCTACTCAAGAGAACTTTGATCAAACAAAAGATCATTTGCAAAGAGTAAGAAAGCAGCTAGTAGAACATGGTGGTTCAGCAAAAGATGTTGCAGCGGTAGACAAAGCTTTAAATAAAGTTAACGAGTTTGGCAAACAGCACGGTCTTACCAATGTTGAAGATAGGACTAAACCTACAGAGGATATTAAAGTTAGTGAAAATGCTGGAAAAGGTATGAATCTCAGTCAATCTTTAAATACGTTAAAGGCTGATCCTACTCAAGAGAATTTTGATCAAACAAAAGATCATTTGCAAAGAGTAAGAAAGCAGTTGGTAGAGCATGATGGTTCAGCAAAAGATATTGCAGCAGTAGATAAAGCTTTAAATAAAGTTAACGAATTTGGCAAACAGCATGGATTAACCAATGTCGAAGACACGTCTAAACCTGCAAGCACTGTTAAGGTTAGTGAAAATGCTGGAAAAAATGCTGATTTCAGCCAATCTAAGCATGTCTTAAAGACTAATTTTGCTGAAGACGGCCAAGTCGAAAAAACTAAGAGTGTGAGTCCTCAGAAAGCTCTGATTAATTTTAAAAAGCATCCAACAGAGACAACTTTTAATACAGTTGAACGTAGCTTACAAGAAGCACGAACCAGAATAGTAGAAAAAGATGGAACAATTGACGAACTTGCCGCAGTAGAACACAAGTTAGCTAAGGTAAGATCAATTGGCAAAAAATATGGTTTTCAATCAATAGGAGACACTTCAAAAATAACTGATCTACAGAGTGTAAAAGGAAATACTATCAAAACTCAAAAATTACCTGATAGATTAATTAGACATACAGAGAATGTCTTCGAAGATGTGAAAAACGAGCAGACTATACATCATCAAAATATGAGAAATGTATTCAATACACAACATCATAAAAAGAATATCATTACAACTAATCAATTACGTAGTGTTGTATCTTCATTAGGAGCAACGGCTCGTGATGATAAAGTTGTAAAAGTATTGAGACAACTAGGCAATAGCAATAATCTTTCTGATATCAAACGAAATACGAGAGATTTGCAAAGAGTTGTCAGAGCTTTAGACAGCTCACAGAAAGTAAAAATTAATAAAAAAATGTTTATTAAGAGCATTTATGATTTAAACAATAGAAATAACTTTGGAGGTAATAAATAATGCAGTCAACGATCGGAAGTCTTATTACTTGGTTTGGTGGATTAGTATGTTTCGGCGGCGGTGGATGGTTAGTCATCCGTGGTCTTATGGACTTTATAAAAGCATGTAGTGCAGACCCGAAGAAGCTAGGTGATATTTTGAAAGGATTAGGCGTTGCCTTCGGTGGTGGATTACTAGTAGCAGCAGGATTTGGCTGGTTCTACGCATTCGCTAAATCAAAAGGTAATGAAGTTCCACACAACTAAATATTAAGCATATAGTCAATTAAAGGAGTTTTTTATGAAACAAGATTCTACCTACTTAGCTATAGAGATTAGCAATTATAGCAAAGATGGAATTTCTGCATTAAAAAAAGCGATTAAAAAAGGCACTCACTTATATCAAAAAGGTGATCGCCTTTTTTTATACCCTCTAGATAGAGCTGTATATGAAGCGCTTGATAATCTTATTTCATCTACTGAATTTGATCCAACAAAGGCAAGATATGAAATCATATGGCTTGACATCAGTAATGGTCAAGCTAAAGAAAGTGAAATTCCTAAAAAATTACTTGATGAGCAAAATGATGACGATGATAGTCAAGTAGAATTTTTTAATAATACCTTTGAAATCTATGATTTTGATAATATCTTGAATTTTATTGAAGAAAATCAAGATATTGTTAAGGCTGAGGAGGCAACTCTTGTTGAAGATGGGGGTGGAGGGACCGCTCCCTCTTCAACAAGAACTGCTGAATCAGTTGAAGAGGGTAATGAAGAAGATTCAGAAAGAGAGAATAATCAAGAAAAAGAAGTAGAAACAATTCCAGAGTCTTTTGATGAACAACAAAGAGATAATGATTTTGATGAAGAAATTCCAGACGCTTTTGAAGATGAATTGCCAGATGATGATACATTAGATAGTTTTGATGATGAAGATTTAAATCAAGATGAACTTTTTGAATCAATTTTTGGCAAAGATGACGATAAAGAAACTAGTGAAATTCAAAATGAAAATGATCCCTTACTTAAAGCAGCACAAGAAATATTTGATAAATCTACCGTTGGTGTAGAATTTCCGAATATTAATAAGGAAACTCAGGCACTAATTGGTGGTAAATATGTTGAAAGCAAAATATCATTTGAAACTGCTAAGGACCAAGCCATTGAACAAATTTATAAAGTTTTAAAAACTAATCATGATGCAGAATATGAAGAAGCCTTAGAGACAGCAATTAAAGATGCTCAAGATAAACAAAGTG
>DBFNNF010000167.1:0-8939 GCA_048407585.1 Lactobacillus johnsonii
TTATTAAAAAACTATTTTAATAAGCTTATTTGTCTTGGATTAATTTCCAAATAAATTGACCTGTTTATTTAGAAAGTTAAACAACTTAATCAAAAATAAAAGCCAAATGCCTTATGGCACTTGACTTTACGTAGAAAAAGACTGTTAAGCCAATAGGCTTAACAGTCTTTTTCGTTATTTACTAGCTTTACGATCTTTTCTAGAGATAATAAACATAATTAGAGGTAAGAGGATAAATCCAAAAATCATCATTGCAATAGCATACCAGTTAATTCCAGTTACTTGTCCTTGTGCATTGACTACCCCAAACTGAGCCTTCCAGTTATATTCTACTAGTAAGAAAATTACTAGAGCAATGGAAAGAATTGGAACTACAATATCAGTCCACACATTCTTTTGCGCATCTAAAACTGGCTCTGCGGTTTTTCCACGATAGAATTGAATAACTGCCAATGGAACTACAATAAAGCCTAAGAAACGTACCATAGCACTTAAAGTAATCAAGTTAACCATATTATATTCAAATGCCATTGGAATTAAAATCGCAAGTAATACGGAAATAAAGAAGGTTCTAATTGGAAAATTATTCTTAGTTCTTTTAGTTAAAGCTTTTGAAAATTGATTTTCACGTGCCATAGCTTCTAAAATTCGTGGCGCATTGAAACTAGAAGCAACATTAATACCAAACATTGAAACTAAAGCACCAACTAAGATAACATCCCTTAAAATTTCATTCTTGAAAATAGCTGCAATTGCAACAACTTGCTTAGTTGTCATTAATGCCTTAGGATCAAGCATCATAGCAACAGCAACCACTCCAATATAAATTACGGCAATAACAATAATAGCTAAAGGAATAGCACGTGGTAAGTTTTTAGCCGGATTCTTCATATCGTCTGAACCAGAAGCAACTGATTCAAATCCAGTAAAGGCATAGAAGGCAGATACGATTGCCATTACAAAACCTGTAGTAGTTAAAGTAGGAACAATCTTTTGACCATTTTGAGTAATTTGATCTACCTGACTTAAATTACTTGAAGCACCACTTACAATTAATAGAACTACCCCTGCTACAATAATCAATACTAGAGCGGCTAATTTACCAATAGTTGCTAAGTTCATAACATACTTAACAACTTTTTGACCAAATAAATTAATTACCGTAATAACAGCCATTAATATCAAAAAACCAATAGTTACGCTCATCGTTTCATTAGGGTTACCACCAAAAATAGAAATAGTAGATTTAATAACCCCAACTGCCATTACACCCCAGGCAACACTAGCTGAAAAATAACGTAAAATTCCCATATAGAAACCGACATTATTTCCAAAAGCTGCCTTTGAGTATGCATAAGCTGCTCCAGATTTAGTTACATATTTTGCTGCTGCTGCAAAAGAAATAGCTAAGATCGATGCAAAAATTGCAGCTATAAAATATACAATTAAAGCTTTAGATCCAGCCTGTTGAACTACGCTCCCGGGTGTTAAAAATATCCCTGAGCCAATAATCGAATTAATAGCCAAGAGAACAATAGACCAAAAGCCTAATTTACTTGTTTCATTTTCGTTCATCTATTAATAACTTCTTTCTACTTTTTCTTTGCATTATCAATAATATATTTAAACAGATTATTTTGATAAGGAACTACGCGATGAAGCATTTCAGGATGCCATTGAACCGCAATAACTGATGCATCCTCATTTTCAATTGCTTCTACTACTCCATCCACACAACGAGCTGAAACCTTAAAATCATCTGCTACATCCTTAATTAATTGATGGTGGAAAGAATTTGTTTGCATCTCTTTCTTGCCTAACAATTCTGCAATCTTAGTACCTGCTACTGTTTTTACAGTATGAGTAAGCAAGGTTGGAGTTTGACCCTGACTATGCTTTAATGTTTTTTCTTTTCTATAACTAAGATCTTGATATAAGGTCCCACCATGATACACATTAATAATTTGTGCACCACGACAAATTCCTAAAACAGGAATTCCATTTTCTTCAGCTAGTTTTAAGAGCCGCATATCAAATTTATCTCTTTCGGGCCAAATATCTCCCAATTTTTGTTCAGGCTCTTCACCATAGTTATGAGGATCTACATCATGACCACCAGATAAAATTAATCCTTGAACATTTAAGAGTTGCTCTTTCACAACTTCCTCATCTTCATTAAAAGGAATGATGTAGGGAATTCCACCATTTTGGATTACAGAATCAATATAATCATCATTAACATAACTCCGACGATAGCCTGGGAAAATACCACCATCATCAATAATTATAGAACCAGAAATTCCAATAATTGGTTTCATATTTACTCGCTCCTTCAACTTACTTTTTACCAGTTAGACTTAATTATAAATTATATAGTTTACTGCGTAAACACTATAACTTAAAATTAACACCTTTTTCTCATTATAAGCTAATATTATGTCCTAATAAAAAAGACCATCCCTAAAGGAATGGTCCAATTAATTATTTTTTATTACGATGTTTAATCATATATACAAGACTTGCTAGCACTAAAACTCCAGCACCCACACCCACAGAAATTCTTGTCTCTGGATTGATAAACATAAATACAACAATCACTAATAACATTGTAAATGCAAAATAATTTGAGTATGGGTAGAGGGGTAATTTAAATGGATGTTCAGCCATTAAATGTGAATTATTTTTTCTGAATTTCAATTCAGCAATCAAAATTACAAACCACGCTACCATTCCTGGTAAAACAGAAGAACTATAGACAACAACGAACAATTCTCCCATTGACTTATTCATGGTTGACATTATCAAATTCAAAATAAAGCCGATTAAAATACCTGAGGTAATTCCAACGATAGCTCTGTCAGGAACAATACGCTTCGATAGTTTTCCAAAAGCCTTTGGTGCTTCCCCTTCGTGGGCTAGTTTAAAGAGCATTCTACTAGATGAATAAATACCAGAATTCGCACCTGACAAGGCTGCGGTTAAAACTACGAAGTTAATAATCCCAGCAGCTGCTGTGATCCCTACCTTAGTAAAGGTCTCTACGAATGGAGATCCAATATTACTTAATTGATTCCACGGATAAATTGTAACGATCACAAAGATTGCCCCAACGTAGAAAATCAAGATACGCCATAAAACTGATTTTACGCTTTTTACAATTGCCTCTTGTGGGTTGGCTACTTCTCCAGCAGAAATACCAATTAATTCTATTCCCTCATATGAACCAGCAATAATTGCCATTGAGAAAAAGAAGCCTTTTACTCCACCAGTGAAAAAGCCACCATGTGACCATAGATTACTAAAGCCAATTGGTTTTCCGTGATTTCCTACACCGAGTAAAATCACCAGCAAGCCTAAAATAATCATTATCACAATTGTTACTACCTTAATCATCGCAAACCAAAACTCTAGTGTTCCATAAGCTTTAGCACTAGCTAAGTTTGCCAGTAATAAGAACGCAATAATTATTATTCCAGACCAAAAAACACTAACTTCAGGCCACCAAAACTTTAAGTACTCTGTTGCGGCCACAACTTCTGAAATACCAACAACAATATATTGAAAGACATTAGCCCACTCAGCTAAATATCCCGCTAATGGTGAAATGTACTCTGTTGCATAATCCGCAAATGATCCTGTTCCCGGACTAACATATAGCATCTCTCCCAATGCTCGCATTACGATATATAAAATTAGTCCTACAAACATATATGCTAATAAAACCGATGGACCTGTCCATTTAATAGTTGATGTAGATCCCATGAATAATCCAACACCAATGGCTCCACCTAGAGAGATCATCTCCATTTGTCCAGCAGTCATCGATCGTTTTAGTTTAGGGGGATGATTCTGTTTATTCTCCATTATTTACACCATCCTTTTTATGTCGAAATAGATAAACAATTGTAGCTATAAGTAAAACCGCAGCTCCCACTAATACAGAAACTCTAGTTTCAGGGTTAATAAGCATAAAGACAACAATAACAATCAGCATCAAAAATGCAAAGTAATTGGAAATAGGGTATAGCGGTAATTTAAAGGGATGGTCTACTAATAAATCTTGATTATTGCGTCTAAATTTTAGTTCAGCAAGTAATATCACAAACCATGGAATCATACCTGGCAAGACTGAAGATGAGAAAACGACAACGAATAAATCCTGAGTAGATTTATTAATTGTAGCCGCAATCATATTAATAATAAATCCAATTAATATTCCCCCGGAAATACCCAAAATTGCATGGTTAGGAACAATTCGTTTAGAAATATGTCCAAAGGTCTTAGGAGCATCCCCATCATGAGCTAGTTTAAAAAGCATTCTACTAGATGAATAAATTCCAGAGTTTGCTCCTGACAACGCAGCTGTTAAAACCACAAAGTTAATAATACTTGCTGCTGCTGTGATTCCTACCTTTGCAAATGTAGTTACAAAGGGTGAACCAATATTACTTAATTCATTCCAAGGATAAATCGTAACAATAACAAAAATTGCTCCGACATAGAAAATCAAAATACGCCACAAAACTGATTTAACACTTTTAACAATTGCTTTTTTAGGATTGGCTACCTCTCCAGCAGAGATTCCAAGCAACTCAATTCCTTCATATGAACCAACAATAATTGACATTGAGAAAAAGAACCCTTTTACTCCGCCTGTGAAAAAGCCACCATGTGACCATAAATTGCTAAAACCAGTTGGCTTTCCACCGTTCCCTACTCCAAAGAAAATTACAATGAATCCTAAGATAATCATTAAAATAATAGTTACAACTTTAATCATTGCAAACCAGAATTCAAGGGAAGCGTATGCTTTGGCACTAGCTAAATTTGCTAAAACTAAAAACAAAATAATAATAATTCCTGACCAAAACACATTCACTTTTGGCCACCAAAATTTTAAATACTCAGTTGCTGCGACTACTTCAGACATTCCAACAACTATATATTCAAATACATTAGCCCACTCAGCTAAATACCCAGCTAGTGGATGGACATATTCAGTTGCATAATCTGCAAATGATCCTGTACCTGGATTAACATATAACATTTCTCCCAATGCCCGCATTACGATGTATAAAATCAAGCCAACGAACATATATGCCAGTAAAACAGACGGGCCTGTCCACTTTATAGTGGAAGTGGATCCCATGAACAATCCAACCCCAATTGCCCCACCTAAAGATATCATTTCCATTTGACCAGCCGTCATGGAACGTTTCAATTTAGGCATTGACTTTTTATTTTCCATTACTTAATGCCACTCCTATAAAAAAAACTAGCAGTCAGTTGAGAGCTAGTTTTAGATATCAAAAAATTGATTAATGTTATTTTAATACAGGTAAGCATTAATGCCAAGGCCTTTTTAATAAAAAAATAAGGAGCTTAGCCTTAGAGCTAAGTCTCCTTATTATTTGTGCTTAAAATTCCGTTTGATTTTTTGCCAAATGGTAAGAGCTTTTCTCATATTATCTGCTGGTACATGCTTTCGAATAGCACGCAAAGTCGGCTTTACATGTCTTGCAGCAAAAATAAAGCTACCATTTTTTCTAGTACAAATCTTAAACCGAGGAATATATTTTCCACCAAAATATACATCCGCTACTACAACAGTTACTTCATCCCAAGGAATCTGGACATAGTCATTTGGATTATTATCACTATAAAATTCAAATCCTTTATCTCCGACTAAAACTTTTCCATAGGTAGGAATTCCTCTAAACCAAGTCGCAGCATCTACATATTCTGATTTTGTATTTAATGATTGAACCATATAAAAAACCTTTTCATATATAAGAAAAACGGTCTAAATAAGACCGTTTCTTATCTGATTAATTGTTATAGTAAGCCAATTACGTGACCTACAATACCAACAACAAAGATACCAATGATGATAACGATTGGTGAAACTTTCTTCTTTAATAACCACATACATAAGAAAGTTAATAGAAGTGCAGTAAGACCAGGAATCAAACTATCCAAGTTTTGTTGTAAGGTTGTTTCCTTAATTCTATCTAAGGCCATACCATTACCTAAGTTATATTCACTTAAAGCCTTGTGGATACCTTCTGCTCCCTTTGGAAGGGTGTTCCAATCAATATAAGCACCCTTTTGAAGTGGAACACTTGAAACAACTGGTTTGAAGTTAATTGTTACCCAACGCTCAATTAAAGCACCGATAACAAACATACCCATCATAGAAGCTCCACGAGTAATCTTTTGTAATAAACCACCTGAAGCATCTTCTGTAATCTTAGTACCAGCCTTATAACCCATTTCTTGAGTGTACCATAAGAATGCCATACGAATTACATTCCATAATACAAAGAACAAGATAGGTCCTAAGATGTTACCACTCAAAGCAAGTGAGGCACCTAATGATCCAATAATAGGACGAATTGTATACCAGAAAACAGGGTCACCAACACCAGCTAAAGGTCCCATCATACCAACTTTAACACCTTGAATAGCAGTGTTTTCAACTTGAGCACCATTAGCTTTGTCTTCTTCTAAGGCAAGAGTAACACCGATAATAGGTGATGCTAAGTAAGGGTGTGTGTTAAAGAATTCCAAGTGTCTCTTTAATGCAAGAGATAAGTCTTTCTTCTCAGGATATAATTTTCTTAATGCTGGGATTAAACTGTAAGCCCAACCACCGTTTTGCATTCTTTCATAGTTCCATGAACCTTGAAGGAAAGTAGAACGCCACCAAACCTTAATACGATCTGATTTACTTAAAGTTAATTTCTTTTGTGCAGTTTCAGTCATTGTATAATTAGCCTCCTTTCGCTCAAATTTTAATAGTCATCCAGGATGTCGCCCAATGGGTCGCCTGAACCAGAATTAGAATTATTGTTATTTCCACCCTTAGAACCTTCAAGAGCAAGGTACATAATAGCAAGTGAAATACCAATACCACCAAGAGCGATCAAAGTTAATTCCTTAACGGCTGCCAAACAGAAACCAATAATGAAGAATGGCCATACTTCACGGCTAGCCATCATATTGATAACCATAGCGTAACCAACAGCAACAACCATACCACCACCGATGGTCATACCTTCATTTAACCAAGAAGGCATTGCATTCAATCCAGCACGAACTACAGAAGCTGGAATAGCAAGTAATAATGCGGCTGGAATAGCAATTCTCAAACCTTGTAAAGCAACAGCAATCATTTGCCAGCGGTCAATAGCTCTCCAGTTAGCTTCTTCAGCTTTTCTATCCATAATATGAACAATAGCAACAGAAATAGTACGAACTAACATAGTTAAGAACAAACCAGCAACGGCCAAAGGAATGGCAATACCAATAGCGGTACCAATTCCCTTTTGTCCTTGTCCACCTTGAACCAAAATAATAGTTGAAGCAACTGATGCCAAAGCTGCATCTGGAGCAACAGCAGCACCAATATTAGCCCAACCTAAAGCAATCATTTGTAGTGAACCGCCAAGCATAATACCGATAGTTAAGTTTCCAGTAACCAAACCAATTAAAGTACATGCCACTAGAGGTTGATGGAATTGAAATTCATCAAGAATTCCTCCCATACCTGCAAAGAAGGCAACGATCACTACCAGAATCATCTGAATAGCATTCATTTAATAAATCCCCCTATAATTTATTTCTTTTCATCAACTAATTTTTGAGCTTTATCCAAAAGTTCATCCATGTTTTGTTTACCATCTGAAGGAACTTTACGGACATCAAATTTAACGCCCAAATCTTTTAATTTCTTATATGTATCAATATCTTTTTGATCCATTGCCAAAACAGTATTGACATTAACTTTACCATCACTATATGCCATGGATCCAACATTCAATTCCTTGATGTCCATTCCACCTTCAATAGCTTTAAGTGCATCTTCTGGATTTTCAAATAAGATTAATGCCTTAGTATTTCCAAAACGTGGATCTTTTACTACTTCAAGCATCTTATTGATTGGAACAACATTTGCCGGTACACCAGCTGGTGCTGCTTCCTTAATCATTGTTTTACGAATTTTATCTTTAGCAACATTATCTGAAACAACAATGATTCGATTTGGATTCATAGCCTTAGTCCAACCAGTTGCAACTTGTCCATGAAGAAGACGTGAATCAATTCTAGCTAAAACATACTTAATGTGACCATCACCAATGACCGTACCTTCAGGAATAGCACCTTGTGGTTGTGCATTAGCAGCTGGAGCAGCCTTTGTCTCCTCTTTAGGCATAAGAGATTCAGGTTGTGTTTTAATTCCATCACGCCCCGGTTTAACAATAGCTTTGGCAATATCATGAGCATTATCGCTTGCCATTCTTTGACCCAAAGCTTCGATAACCATAGGTAAATTCATACCTGATACAATAGCCCAAGTATCTTCATGTTCTTTAACAAGATTATTGGCTTGGTTAAATGGTGTACCTCCCCATAGATCAATCAAAAACAATACTTGATCTTGATCATCAAAAGAAGCAACAGCTTTTTCCATCTTAGCTCTAATATCATCTGGACCTTCATCAGGCTTTAAAATCACATGAGCCAGATTCTCTTGCTTACCAAAAATCATTTCAGCAGATTGAAAGATTCCATCAGCAAAGCCACCATGACTAGCTAGGACAATTCCTACCATTTGATTTCCCCCTTAATCAAAATATCTCCACGAATACTTTATAGCAGAATAAATGTATACGTTTGCTTTTAATATCATACCATTTTTTTATTGAAAATGCTTGCATAAAGTTAAAAAAGTAGAAAAAAATAATAACTATACAAAAAAAAGGAAGAATAAAGATAATTCTTCATTCTTCCTTTAACTCATCACTTTACTCCGGCTGTCAGACTCGAACTGACGACAACCTGATTAACAGTCAGGTGCTCTACCAACTGAGCTAAGCCGGAATATTAAAAAAGAGCACGGCGACTGCCTACCCTCGCAGGCAGTTTCCCACCAACTA
>DBFNNF010000168.1:0-2388 GCA_048407585.1 Lactobacillus johnsonii
CGATTAACATATTTTTGCATGACTTTAGTCTCCTATCAATAATTCATATATATAGTAGCAAAGATTTGGAGTTAACTCCAAATCTATGATCTTTTTGAACTAAGTTTGGAGTTAACTCCAAACTTTTTTACCTTTAAAGATAAAAAAGAAACTAGCAACAACTAGTTTCTTCCTTAAATTACTATCTTCTAAAGAAAATATGTCTCTTTTTTCTTTTATAAGTAAAGCCTTGACCTAGTGCTTCATGAACATCGATAACTGAAACAAAGGCATTAGGATCTTCACGCAAGATTAATTCTTTAACCTGGCTAATTTCACGCGGTGAAATTACACAGTAAATAATTTTTTTAGCTGAGCGATCAAATCCACCCTCTGCATTTATGAAGGTATATCCTCGATCTAGCTGAACATCAATCATTTTAGCGATCTGTTCATATTTATCAGAAATAATAAACAATCCCCGTGCAGCATAGGAACCAGCTTGAATAGAATCAGTAATTCTAGCTAAAACAAAACTAGCTAGCAAAGTATAAATCATATGCTTAATATCAAGATAACTAAGAGAAATCGTTAATACAAATGCATCAAGAGCGAGTAAAGATTTTCCAACTGGGATTCCTAATTTCAAATCTAAAATTCTGGCAATAATATCTGTTCCACCCGTTGTTCCGCCATATTTAAATACAATACCGATTCCAACACCAGAAAATAAACCTGCTAGTACACCCGCAATAAAAAGATCATGGTCTAGATTTAATTGGTTTATAATAGGAAGATGAAGCCAAAAAGATAAGAAGAAGGATAGGCAAAGTGTGCCCCAGATTGTTAAGGCAAGGAGCCGTTTGCCCATAAAGCGATATCCGATTATAATTAGGGGGATATTTAGAAGTAACGTGGATAAACCTGGATTGATGTGGAACCAATACCGAAGTAAAAGGGCAATACCACTAATCCCGCCATCAGCAAGTTTGTTAGGGATGCTGATGGCATCTAAGCTAAAGGCATATATGCTGCAGCCTAGAGTAATGAAGAAGATTTGTTTAAAGAGTTGTTTATTGAATAATTTAGTCATGTTACTTCCTTCTTTCTATAATTAAGAAGTGTGAAAATTAAGGGGAATAGGGAATATATGAAGATTAATAATTTACCGGAAGTTTTTACCGCCGCGCTTCCAGTTTTAAAAGAGATTAATGAGGCGGGGTATGAGGCCTATTTTGTCGGCGGGAGTGTGCGAGACTTACTTTTAAATCGCCACATTCATGATGTCGATATTGCAACTAGTGCCTATCCGATGGAAATTAAGCAAATTTTTAAGAAAACAATTGATACCGGAATTAAGCACGGAACCGTCACTGTTCTTTATGAGGGTGAAAGCTATGAAATTACAACTTTCAGAACTGAATCAGGCTACCAAGATTTCCGTAGACCCGACCATGTAACTTTTGTCCAAAATCTATCAGAAGATTTAAAACGGCGCGATTTCACTATTAATGCCTTAGCAATGGACGTAGATGGAAATATTATTGATCACTTTGACGGACTAGGTGACTTAGAAAAGCATTTGATTCGTGCAGTTGGAAAAGCTGAGAATCGTTTTCATGAAGATGCCTTGAGAATGATGCGTGCAGTTCGATTTATGAGTCAATTGCAATTTACGCTTGAGCCGGAAACAGAACAGGCAATTAGTGACAATCATGAGTTACTAAGTAAAATTTCTGTTGAACGTATCAGAGATGAATTCGTAAAAATGGGTATTGCTCCTGGCAGCCAAAAGGCATTCCAAATCTTTTTAGATACTGGTTTATCAGAAGAAGTACCTGGTTTTAGGGGTAAAAAAGAGAATTTAGCTCTTTATCCTCAACTTAATTTTAGCCCTACTAATGAAGCTAATCTATGGGCTTTGATGATTATTTTACTAAAATTACCAAATGACAAGATTCCTCACTTTATGCGGATGTGGAAGAATTCCAACGCAATGGAGCGTCAAGTAGCTGATATTGTTGCTTTCTTTGATTTAATTAGTGCACACGCTCCAAATAATTATGATCTGTATAAAGCTGGTTTAGAAACAATTGTTTCAACAATTGATTTAGCTCATATTTTGGGTCAACCAATCAATGGGAGTGCTTTAGTTGATAGTTACGAAGCATTGCCAATTAAGAATAATCGTGACTTAGTAGTAGACGGACACTTTTTATTAAAAAATGGTATTCCAGCTGGACCAAGAGTTGGGCTTTTATTAGAAGAAATCAAAAAAGCCGTTTTAGAGGGAGTAATTAGTAATAACGAGGCAGCGATTACTGAATTTATTTCTTTAAATCATTAACTAAAAAAAGCAGGCAGTGATAATTGTGTTCACTGTCTGCTTTTTTTAAACATAAAATAAAA
>DBFNNF010000169.1:0-8185 GCA_048407585.1 Lactobacillus johnsonii
AAAAGATAATCATTATTTAAAAAAGCAACATTTGAAAACTGACTATTAAAGTTATCAAACATTCGCATCTCATAGGGATGAAGTTTCACAATCAAGTATTGGTGATTATCCTTTAAGGCATCATTTAACTCATAAGGGTCAAAGCCTAAAAAAGCAAAGAAATTACCTTGTTTTATCATTTCCATAACACTTGGATCCTCAAGCTCGTAGCGGAAAGTTGGCATATAAATTCCGATTTTAGCTTGCTCATCCTTAGTTTTAAATAAATCCTCTAATAATTTTTCTTTAGAGATAGCTGGTTGATCAATATAATCAATTCGAGGAAAGCCCAGCTTTTGATATTTTTTCCCCTCAATTGCCATACATGCGCTCATTAAAGTTTCGTATAAATCTGAGCTTGATGTTACCATATCAGCATTTTTATGCCAAAGCTTTTGATTTCGTTTATTAGCACGATAGCGTGTATTATGCGCCATAAATCCCATCCGCTTTAGTGGAACACCATGCCAAAATTGAATATTAATTTGTGCAGGGCGTGCTTTAAAAGGTTGGTGCGTAGTAATCACATACTTGGCTGCACCAATCTTTTTCCACGTTTCCCAAGACAAATGTGACGATGGCCACGGTTCAACTAAGGTTACGTCATAATCCGGATGATTAGCTTTAATGTATTTATAGAATAAATAACCGTTTGAACCAGATCTACCCGATCCGTTTAGAACAACAATATTTTTTTATTTAATTGGACGAAGACTCGCTAGCAAGCTCATTCCCCATAAGTATAAGCGAAAAAACAAACTCTTCATTAGATATTCCCCAGTAACATACACATATATTATGTGTTGATTTTTATATTTTATTCTTTACTAAGGGTATAAAAAAAGCCTGAGTAAACTCAAGCTTTTTTTGATTATTTGATAAAACTTTACTTTCTAGCAGCTTTTCTTTCAAAGAATTTGACAATTTCGACAATAATTATCATCAAAAATCCAGCAACAATGACCACAAGCCATTGCATCCCATCTAACTCAGTTACATCAAAAATCTTAGTTAAAAATGGAATTTCTACTGCTGCCATAACTAAGGCAGAAATAAGAATTGCTCCATTAAACCACTTATTCTCAAATGTTTGTGCTCTAAAGATTGATTTATGAATAAATTTAGAGTTAAAGGCATGGAATAATTGGATTAATCCTAAGGTAAGGAAGGCCATCGTTAAAGCATCTGCATGTTGCATAGCTGCATTTCCAACGTGTGGACCAACATGTAAGCCAAGTTGATATGCACCTAAGACCAAAATACCTTCTAAGATACCTTGATAAATAATTGAGCTTGCAACACCGCCGGAGAAGAAATTAGACTTTCTACCGCGAGGCTTATTCTTCATAATACCTGGCTCAACAGGTTCAACACCTAAAGCAATAGCTGGTAAAGTATCAGTAACTAAGTTAATCCACAACAATTGAACGGGCATTAGGATATCCCAACCAAGCATCGTCATCATAAAGACGGTTAAAACTTCACCAACGTTACAACTCATCAGATAAAGAATTGCCTTTTGGATATTCGCAAATACCTTACGTCCTTGTTTAATTGCTTCAACAATTGTCGCAAAGTTATCATCTGCCAAAACCATATCAGCTGCACCTTTTGAAACTTCAGTACCAGTAATTCCCATACCAATACCGATATCAGCTTGTTTTAGACTAGGTGCATCGTTAACACCATCCCCAGTCATAGCAACAATCTTATTATTTGCTTGCCATGCTTTAACAATTCTAACCTTGTTTTCTGGTGAAACACGAGCATAGACACTGTAGTCTTGAACGTGCTCATTGAAGTATTCGTCAGACAGCTTATCAAGTTCCGCACCAGTAATTACAGCCTTATTTTTATCTGGACTTTCTTCTAAAATGCCTAAGCGAGATGCAATTGCAGCAGCTGTAATTTGATGGTCACCAGTAATCATTACTGTTCTAATACCAGCACTTTTTGCTTCGGCAACAGCAGCTTTTGCTTCTGGTCTTTCTGGGTCAATCATTCCCACCAAACCAGCAAAGATTAGATCTTGCTCAACATTATTAGTCGTTGGATCATCATAAGCTTTATCTACAATCTTGTAAGCCAGTCCTAAGACACGTAAAGCTTGTTCAGCCATCCCTTTATTTGATGCAAGAATTGTTTCTTTTTCACTATCTGAAATTGGCGTTACTTGACCATCTTTTTCAATTTTCGTTACTCGCTTTAATAATTCATCTGGGGCTCCCTTTACAGCAACAAAAAATTTATTACCATAATGGTTAACCGTAGACATTAATTTTCTTTCTGAATCAAATGGAACTTCTTGAACACGGCTATCTTTCTTAAGAAGATCTTCAACCTTAATATTTTGATCAAAAGCATATTGAATCAAGGCTGTTTCAGTTGGGTCTCCTAAAAGCCGACCACCGTCTTCAATCTTTGTATCATTAGCTAATATCATCGACATCATAGCCGGATTATCACTATTAATTGGTGCTTCATCATTATGCAGTTCACCGTTATAGTAAACTTTTTCAACAGTCATTTGGTTCTGTGTCAAAGTACCAGTCTTATCAGAACAAATAATATCGGTAGCGCCTAAGGTCTCAACAGCTGGCAATTTTCTAACAATTGCCTTATGTTTAGCCATTGTTTGCGTTCCTAAAGCCAAAATAATAGTTACGATAGCTGGTAATCCTTCTGGGATTGCAGCTACAGCTAAGGAAACAGCAACTAGAAACATATCGATAATTAATTTATTAGTTGGCTCGCTTCCCTGTTTGGTAAACATTCCTACGATAAAGACAATCACACAAATTGCCAAAATCATAATCGTTAAAGTCTTACCAAGCTGATTCAAGTTTTCCTTTAATGGGGTAGCTGTTTCATCTGCATTATTAAGCATTGTTGCGATTTTACCAACTTCGGTATTCATACCAGTACCAACAACAATACCTTCTGCTCGTCCGTAAGTTACATTAGTATTTGCGTAAGCCATGTTAACACGGTCACCTAGTGCTACATCATCAGCTTTTAACACGTCACTATCTTTTTCAACAGGTACTGACTCACCTGTCAAAGCTGACTCTTCAACTTTTAAACTTGCAGTCTTAGCTAGCCGCATATCAGCTGGAACAACGTCCCCTGCTTCAAGCAAGACAATATCACCAGGCACAATATCTGTACTTGGAATTTCTAAAATTGCACCTCCACGTCTTACATGGGCATTTGGTGTTGACATCTCCTTTAAAGCATCAATTGCAGCTTCTGACCTAGCTTCCTGAATTACTCCTAAAATTGCATTTAACAAAACAACAATCATAATAATTGCTGCATCAGTCCATTCATTGGCAACTACACCAGATAAAATTGCGGCCACAATTAAGACAATAATCATAAAGTCCTTGAATTGGTCAATAAAGCGCATAAACATACTACGCTTTTTCTTTGAAGCTAAAGAATTGGGCCCATCTGAGGCTAATCTCTTCTTAGCCTCATTATCAGACAACCCATTGTCTAACGATGTGTTCAGCTCTTTCTCAATTTGAGAAATCTCTTGAGCATAGTATTTCTCTTTCACCGTAAAACATCCTCCCATAAACAAAAAAGACCTATGACCAGTTATCAGTCATAAGTCTCACTAATTAAGATAAGTCCAGAGATATCCATCTCGGTTGTTGAACTTATCGCAATAACTTGCCGTTACTCTCTTATGCATCTATAGTATATTAAACTATCTAGTCCGATACAAGTTTAGTTCTTTTTACATAAATCATCAAAAATAGTAGTTAAAATTTATAAAATTAAAGTCTAACAGCATCTAAGTCGGCATCAGTAATATTTATCAAGTCTTCTTCTGAATAACTATCACTTAGGGCTACGCGTACTGCTTGTTTCTTTATGATCTTATCATTTAGATTTCGGACCCAACGCCCATTACTGTTATCGTTATCCTTACTTAAATTATTCTTCAACAAGTCTGCATAACTTGAAGGATTTACATGATATTGTTGTTTCTTTAGAGAAAACAACCCAATTTGAACCATTTCATCAACTGTATAATCTTCAAAATCAAATTTATTCGGAATACGACTACGTAATCCTGGGTTAGTTTCTAAAAACTTCTCCATATCGTTAGTATAACCAGCAAAGATAATCATAATATTAGAGCGATGATCTTCCATAAACTTTAATATTTCATCAATTGCTTCTTTACCGAAATCATTCTGACCACCACTAGCTAAGGTATATGCTTCATCAACAAACAAGATTCCACCTAGAGCCGATTCAAGAACTTTTCTAGTTTTTTCAGCTGTTTGACCAACATATCCTGCTACTAAATCAGCTCGAGATGTCTCAATTAACTTATCTTCAGCTATTACGCCTTTTTCATATAGAACATGACCAACAATACGAGCAACGGTTGTTTTTCCAGTTCCTGGATTTCCTAAAAACAATGAGTGCAAAGTTTGAGAACTAGTATTTAAACCTTTTTCTTTCCGTTTCTTATTCAAGACGGTAACTGCAATAAATTCTTTGACTTGTTGCTTTACCGTTTCTAGACCAATCATTTCATCCAGCTGCTGCATACCTGATTTTTGAGGACCTTTTTGTAGATCCTTTTGGTCTTTTTCTGCTTTATGTGCCTGCTTAGAGTTAGATTCTTTTTTCTGGGTAGTAAAGTACTCAATATCGTTTTGTAAATTATCTTTTACTATTGTGTATTGATTATTTTCATCCAAATCATACTCATCATTAGTAGAATCAAATTTCAACACATAAACTTCAGGGACATTAAAAGTTACATTATCTTCAATTTTAATATTAGGTGAACTTTCAAATGCTAGCCCAATCCAGTCTAGCTTTATATTACTTTCACCTTTAGCAAAAATATTAATTTTTCCATTATCTCTACCATCAAGTAAAAGAGTTTCTCCAGTTAAAGCACTATGATCTTCTAGAGTAATTGACTCAACAATTCTACTTGTATTTCCTACATCTATCTTACTTTGATCATAGAGATATAAAGAATCAATTATTGAATTTTCTACTTTTGCCTGAGCAGCTTTTTGTAAATAAAGGGCCCCAGAATAATTAGGTTCTTTAATAATTGAAGAGGTAATATTGAGAGTAGATTCACTACTAAAAATGCAAGGATAATCTTTTTCTTTTACTCCACCCGTTACAGTTACATTTTGTAATGTAGCAACAGTATTCGAATATAAACTAAGGACATTACTTTCACTATAGCTAAGCGTAGTATTCTGAAGAGTTAAATTTGCTTCAGTAGCAGTAATTTTACAATTAAGAGTACTATTTTTTATCTCTACATTTCCTTTTTCAACATAAATTCTATGTGCACCGTCACCAATTTTATCCTTTTCAACGTACAAATCATCAAATTGAGCAGTAGCACCATCAGCTACATAAATAATTGGATAATTTTGACCAGTCGGAGCATCATTAACCACCGAGACATGTGTCGCAATTAACTGACTATTATTTGTTACTTGAAGAGAATTATTCTTATCTTGATAGTGTCTCAGAGTCAGATTATTTAATTTTACCCGGGCGCTATTTTTAACGATAAAACCACCTAGGATAAAAGTATTATTTTCACCAGAAATATTCAGACTTTTGTCAATTACATAATTTTGATCCTCAAGTGGGAACTGATACTCTCTTTTGATTAAAATATCATCCCCATCTGAAGCTTGATTTAATGCATCTTCAAATTCCCAGGTAGTACGCTGCTTTTTGAAAAAACCTCGGTCATCTGGTCCAACTACAAAAACCGTCATATTTCCTCCAAGAAAAATACTTAACTAATTCTGCTTATAAAAATCATCAAAAATAGTCACTGGTAAATGACGCTTATGTTCACTCTTTTTCCACAACTTTTCAATCTGTTCAGCTGCTTCTTCACTTACATCTTTACCTTCTAAGTAATCGTCAACATCTTTGTAAGTTACTCCTAATGCTACTTCATCAGGTAAGTCTGGACGATCTTCTTCTAAATCAGCAGTTGGTGCCTTTTCATATAAGTGCTTAGGACATCCAAGTTCCTTAAGCATTGCCTTTCCTTGACGCTTATCTAATCTAAATAACGGAGTGATATCAGCAGCACCATCACCATATTTAGTGTAAAAACCAGAGAAGTTTTCTGCTGCATGATCAGTACCTACAACAGCTCCATTATTGGCACCAGCAATCGCATATTGAACTACCATTCTTTGACGGGCTTTGATATTTCCTTTATTAAAGTCAGTAATTTTTTGACCAGTTGCTTCAACTACTTTTACCATTGCATCTACTGGCTCTTTAATATTAACAATCAAATCTTGATCAGGCTTTTGAAAAGCAATTGCATCGGCAGCATCACTTGCATCTGCTTGAACGCCATAAGGTAGACGAACAGCAATAAACTGGTAAGAATTATCCCCAGTTTCTTCACGCATTTCTTCAATTGCCATTTGACAAAGTTTACCAGTTAAAGTTGAATCTTGACCACCAGAGATCCCTAAAACATAAGTCTTCAAAAAAGGATTTTCTTTTAAATAATCTTTTAAAAAGTCAATAGACTTCCTAATTTCTTTTTTAGGGTCAATTTCTGGTAACACATGTTCATAAGCAACAATTTTTTCTTGTAATGGACGCATCTTAATATCCTCTTTTCACAATTCGACTACGAATATCATTAATTAAATTCATCTTGTTGTCATATAACTTTTGCGATAAATCCACTGGATAATCTTGTGGATTCAAACTACGCTTATATTCGTCCCATAATCCGTCTAAATTATTAGCTGCAAATTCTTTTGTTTCTTTAAGAGTAGGTTCTTTGTAAACAAGTTTTCCTTCATGGAAAATTTCTTGTAATAAAGGACGAGCAGTATAATTAGTCACAACCTTATTAATGTAAGTGTATTGTGGATGGAACATAAAAAGTGCATCAAACTCTCTTGGATCTTCGTCATAGCGTGATACCCAATCACCCTCATTTTTCTTTTCAGAGTTTGCTTGAATCCGCCATACCTGCTTTTTACCTGGGGTAGATACTTTTTCAGCATTTGAAGAAATTTTCAAAGTATCGCGCATATTGCCTTCTTTATCTTCAATTGCTACTAACTTGTATACACCACCTAAAGCAGGTTGATCAAAAGCTGTGATTAATTTAGTACCTATTCCCCAAACATCAATTTTTGCACCTTGCATCTTAAGGTTTTGAATAGTCTTTTCATCTAAATCATTTGAAGCATAAATTTTTGCATCAGGAAAGCCAGCATCATCTAATTGCTTACGCACTTTCTTAGAAATATATGCCATATCACCTGAGTCAATTCGAACTCCTTGGAAATTAATCTTGTCGCCCATTTCTTTAGCAACTTTAATCGCAGTTGGCACACCACTTCTTAAAGTATCATAGGTATCAACTAAGAATACACAGTCCTTATGAGTTTCAGCATATGCTTTAAAAGCATCATATTCATTATTAAATGCTTCAACTAAAGAGTGAGCATGAGTACCAGCGACAGGAATATCGAATAATTTTCCTGCTCTAACATTACTAGTAGCGTCAAAGCCACCAATGTATGCTGCTCGTGTTCCCCAAATAGCTGCATCGGTTTCTTGTGCACGACGTGAGCCAAATTCCATTAAACCATCATTACCAACAGCAACCTTAATTCTAGCTGCCTTAGTAGCAATCAAAGTTTGGAAATTAATAATATTTAAAATTGCAGTTTCAACTAATTGTGCTTGAGCTAATGGTCCTTCGATTTGCATAATTGGTTCGTTAGCAAAAACTAATTCACCTTCCTTAGCACTTCGAATAGTTAGCTTCAATTCTAAATTACGTAAATAATCGATAAAGTCATCATCATAGTCACAAGTTTCCTTGAGATATTCCAAATCACTTTCTTTAAAACGAAGATTATTTAAGTATTGAATAACATGACTTAAACCAGCATTAACTGCATAGCCATTGCCAAAAGGTTCTTTTCTGAAGAACACTTCAAATACAGAATTTCTTTCACTTATTCCCTTTTTAAAATAGGTATACATCATATTAATTTCATACAAATCAGTATGTAAAATTAATGAGTCATCTTGATCAACTTGTGGGTAAAACATTTTGTCCCCTCATCACTAAAATAAATAATTT
>DBFNNF010000170.1:0-1422 GCA_048407585.1 Lactobacillus johnsonii
TTAAACTATTAGAGGAAAAACCATATTCTGAAATTACGATTGTGGATATTTCTATGGGTGCAAGTGTGTCGCGAAAGACCTTTTATCGTTTATTTAAAAATAAAGAAAACTTATTAAATACATATATTGATCAGTTACTTAATGATTGGGTTACTTATGCTAACAAAAAGAATCCTCAAAATTATGAAGATCTGATCACTTTACTTTTTGAATTTTGGAAACGATACATTCCACAATTAACTATTTTAGTTAATGCAAATCTATCGTCGGTAATTTTAAACAAATTCAATTCTATTTTTCCCCAGTACTTCATGGATTTTCACAACCAGCATCCCTCTCTTTCTTACCAAGGCAATGAATATGACTCAATCCAAATGAAATATATTGCTCTTTTAAGTGTCGGTAGTTTATGGAATGCATTTTCTATTTGGTTAATCAATCCTACTGAAATTTCACTGTCTAATTTAGCTGCTTTGGCCAAGAATAATTTTTTGTACACAAAAAGCCCGCGAAATTAATCGCGAGCTTTTTTCACTAGTCTATGTTCTGTTGAAAACAAATTTTCGCTATAATTATATCTGCAGAAAGTTTTATGAGCGGTGGCTTTTTTACCTCCTGGAGGTGAGGCCTATGGACCAACATCAAGCAGAAAGGGTTCAGCCAGATGAGCGTATACGAGGCCATCTCGTTAATGCTGTTGTTTGGTACTTTTATGTTAGCTTTGCTAACATATATCGATCATCACAACAAAAAATAAACAAAAACGCCGCTCAATTCATAACTTTGGCAGGTTTATTGAGTAGGCGCATGTCAACTTTATAACTTTAGCCACCGCTCTTAAAGCGGGCTGTCTGGGAGATCTTCGGATCTCCTTTTTTCTTTATCTAAATTATAGCATATTTATCAACAAAAGCCCGCAAATTAATTGCGAGCTTTTGTTTATTAATGACCTCGATGTTTTTTTCGACGTTTAATTTGTTTTTGTAAAAAACGCTCTTTTTGCATTTCACGCTTTCTATCTTTATTCATCTTTTTTCTAGTTATTTTCGATTTCTCAAATTGCTTTTTTAAAGCTTGTTGAGCTTTAGTACCAATTCCACGTTCCCGAACTTCTTTATGCGCTAATCTTTGAGCTCTTTTCGGGTTAATATGATGCATTACTTCCTGCTCTAGAGTTGATTTGCTAAATCGTAAGTCAGAATAATGCTCATTCACCAAGTTAATTATTTTTGGCATCGTTGGCAATGATGTTCCCATATTAACTTGAGCTACTTTATATTCAGTACCATCGAATTGCTCAAAAATTGCTTTGTAGAATGGTTCATCAAAAATAATAGTTAATACACCTTTAATCATTATGTCCCTCCTAAAAATTAAGAGGAAAGAGGGACATCCTAGGAGGGAAGGTTACTGATATGAATA
>DBFNNF010000171.1:0-2698 GCA_048407585.1 Lactobacillus johnsonii
TATTATATTTTCTAATATTTTTTTTAGAAATTGAACCACCAGCAATAACTGCCATTGCTAATCGCCAAATATTTAAATCAAAATCTTCACTAACACTTAAGTTATTAGCAGCATTCATTATTTCTCTACGTTTGCCAAATGAATCTTTTGCTAGTTCAAATCTATAAAACTCACGGTCTTTATAATTATTCTTCGCCTTAGTTAAAAGTCTATGCTGATCTGTTACAAAAATATCAATTAACTTATTTTGTATTTGAATTATTTCTCCGTCATATTTTTGAAAGAAATATTGTTGAATTGGCACTATTTCTATTCCATTCTTATCTATATTATAACTATATACTTTGTCATTTTGGATATCTATTGTATTATAAGTTTTTCAACCATGGTTTGTAAGTATTTCAGTATTTATATCTATACAATGGTAACTATTTTTAACTCCTACTCCACATCCTGGCTCTCTATAACCACTATAATTTCTAGATCCACCTGCTGCTCAGTTATTACAGATCAGAGGAACTCCTAAAATCTCTCTAACGTTCTCTAAAGCTTTAAGTGCTTTTGGATCTAGAAATTTTATAGCATCGTCTCCATATTCTTTATATATTTTTGATGATACTAATTCTTTTACTTTAAAATATTTGTTTGCTTGCATTTAGTTAAACGGATTATATAAACATGCTCAAGCGTGCTCTATAAAAATTCTATTTCTAATATAGCTATTATTAACTGAATTTGATAATGTTCTAAGTTCGGAACCTTTATATAATCAATGTTCTCCCTCATTTGAAGATTTTATTATTAAGGGTTTGAAGTTAAACTCTTCAGATAAAGATTTTATTATTTCGTTTTCTTCCTTAGCATATCCATCGGCATCATATAGCCCATAGAAATCTTCTTCTATAATTACTGCTTCTAGTTGAGGTTTAATACCAAAAACCTTAAATCGTTCTCACTCTATTTGTGCTAAAAATCCTGAAGATAATCTTTTTGAGACGGTATCAATATAAACTCTGGCATTATACTCTGTAGCTGTTGCAATAATATCTGGCATTGCTTCTTGTAGAGATTCAAGAGTTCCAAAGAAAAGATCTCTTCCAATTCTCTTTTGTAAAAGATTTCCATCTTTTGATCTTGAAAGAATTATAACTCTTACATAATAATCCTTTTCAAAATGCAAAATAGGTTTTAATATTTCTAAATTATTTATCATTATCTAAGATATGTATGTATATTAAATATAAGATAATCTCCTATTAGACTTTCTATATAATTCGAATTAACAACTGTCTGTGATTGTCCAGATACTATTGGAATTGGGATATTTTCTACTCCACTAAGTACGGTACCTATTGATCCTCCAGAAAAGTATGAATCAATAGAGTAATTAACACCCATATACATGTTAGAAGCCATGCCTCCTTTATCAAAGCAGTATAAATTGCAATTAGGTCTTGTTAGACCAGATACTAAATCTGTTCTTTTTGCCCAAGTGGTACTTAGTATATTTAAGTAAGGTTGTGTATCTGCTGAGAATTCTCCCCTAATAGGATTTTGCAATGTTAAAATACCTTGGCTAGAATTATATAAATCAGCATTAAATATTCCGTGATAACTTCCAAATTGAGAATTATCCATATATAAATTACTTGTTACTGCAATATATTCTCCTCATGCGTCAAGTGACGTAGGGGTAGTATACATATACTTTGGATTCGGATTAAGTACTTTAATAGTTACAGAGTCAAGTATCATACGTTGTACAGCAAAAGGGACTGATAAATTTACAGGAATAGCAAAATTTTTATTATCTCCTCCTATACCTGTATCTTCTATTGTTCTTATAGTAACTGTTTGATCTAAAGGCACAGAAATTTCTGAATATAGGTATGTAAGAAGTAGTTTAGCAGATATCCTAAAGAAAGCCTCATTATCATCACATTCTAAAGGATAATCAAAAGACACGCCAAGTAAATAATTTGCTGTATTTAGTGTTTCTACTGATGTATCCTTAATAACTGTAGTTGTATAATTTGGACCATAAAAATATAAATGAGAATTATTTATTTTAACCCCCCCCCCCCTATATTCTGAGATATGAATTGTTTAATCATTTTTATTTTTCTTATATCTTATACCAACTATACTATCTATTCCTAATAATGAAGTACTACAGATAAATAATAGTTGAACTATTTCTGGAGCTGGTATAACATATATTGTACATCATATACAGATGAATAGACATACCAATCATCCGAGAAATCCGCACACTCTTTTACTGCTTAATCCACTATGAGCAGTAAACATCTTTATAAAGAAATTTTTCATAGTTATGTATTTTATAACTATGGAAGTAGTAGTTTTTATTTCTTATTTCATTTAGCTGCATTACGTGCAAAGTTAGCTCGCTTTTTCTGTAATGGTGTAGCATTAGGATTATTTAGAACAGATTTTGCATGTTCTTGTACACTTTGCCCTGCTTTACGAGCACTTGCACTAAATTTTCCTCGATTCTTCTTTTTAATATGGATCTTACTTCCATTCTTCATCATTTCAAGATAACCTAACATAATATTATCAAGATTACCTTTTTCATCTGCAGGTTTACTATATGCCTGCGCAATTTTGTTTAAAATTTCATCGTTATATTTCATAATTATAATATTAATAATTGAATATGCACATTATTTGTGCA
>DBFNNF010000172.1:0-6115 GCA_048407585.1 Lactobacillus johnsonii
TATTACTTAATTTTAACTAGAGTATACTTTCTCTTACCCTTACGGATAATTACATATTTTCCATCAAAATCACTATCTGGTTCGATAATAAAGTCAATATCATTTTGGCGCTCACCATTTACGTAAATCGCACCATTCTTAACGTCTTCACGTGCTTGACGCTTAGATGGTTCAATCTTAGTTTCAACCAAAAATTCTACGATATTCTTAGCATCATGGGTTGCTTCAGCACTTGGAGCGTTCTTTAAAGCTTGCTCAATTTGAGGAACTGATAGACTCTTAACATTACCTGAGAACAATGCTTCGGTAATCATTTGAGCTTCCTTTAAGCCTTCTTCACCGTGAACAAACTTGGTAACTTCTTCTGCTAATCTCTTTTGAGCAGCACGTTTCCAAGGTTCTTTTTCAGTCTTTTCAGCTAAATCTTCAATTTCTTCACGACTAAGGAAAGTAAAGTACTTAAGGTATTTAACTACATCACGGTCATCTTGATTAATCCAGAATTGGTAGAATTCGTAAGGACTGGTCTTTTCTGGATCAAGCCATACAGCTCCACCAGCAGACTTACCAAACTTAGTACCATCAGCCTTAAGCATTAATGGAATAGTTAAACCAAATGCTGGACGATCTGCACCTTCAAGTTTGTGGATCAAGTCAATACCTGCAGTAATATTACCCCATTGATCACTACCACCAATTTGGAGTTGTACGCCATTGTCTTTATTCAAATGGTAGAAGTCAATTGCTTGCAAAATTTGGTAAGTAAATTCAGTAAATGAAATACCATTTTCTAAACGACTAGCAACAACATCCTTATTAATCATGTTATTAACTTGGAAGAACTTACCGTAATCACGTAAGAAATCGATTAAGTTTAACTTACCTAACCATTCCGCATTATTCTTAATTTCAAAGTTTTCTGTACCGAATAGTTTCTTCATCTGAGCAGTTAATTTTTCTTCATTATGCTTAACTTGTTCAGCAGTTTGAAGAACACGTTCAGTCTTTCTCCCAGACGGATCACCAATTGAACCAGTACCACCACCAATTAAAATTACTGGGTGATAACCAGCCATTTGGAATCTCTTCATAATCATGAAGGGAATTAGGTGTCCAATATGAAGAGAATCTCCGGTTGGATCAGTTCCGCAGTAAAGAGCTAAATCATCATGTTCTGCTAAGTACTTGCGCAACCCCTCTTCATCAGTCTCTTGATTAATAGCTCCACGCCATTTTAAATCTTCTAAAATATCAAATTTTGCCATAAAATTTTCTCCTAACAAAAACGTCCCTAGACTTCTTTCGAAATCTAGGGACGACTAAATTACTTTATTAGCCGTGGTACCACCCACGTTTACGCCTAATGCGCCTTAAAATAGTTGATACGGAAACTACCCCACCATGTACTTCACTCACTTAACCTGCCTAGCTTACACCAACCGCTAGTTCTCTGAACACTGAATTAAGTGGCTACTATATTACCTATGATCATAAGGGAGAATAGCTATTTAGTCAACTGCTTATTTATAAAAGCCCTTAGTCTCTAAACTGTATCCTTTTCCAGCAGACATGTCATATTGAATTAATTGATAATCCTTTAGTAACTCTTTTTGTTTCTTATTTAATTTCTTCTCAGAAACTTGCTTACCATTCTGATCGATTAATTCAAAGCCATCGTCTCCGGAATAATTAATAGTAATAGCAGGTAATTCTTGATAAATCTTAGTAAGTAAGGCTTGATAAGCTGTTACTTTTGAATTAGTTTGCTCTAAAGCCATTGGAATAAAGGAAGCTGTTGAGACATATTTATTTGGCTTGATTTTACTCTTAGCACCATGCTCACGAGCATACTTATTTGAATAGATAAAGTAGTTCGTTGCATGTAATTTTACCGGATACTTATTTAATTGTGTCTGATCAATAATTGCTGGGTAGTGGTCCCCATAAAATACAAGAGTAATTGGCTTGTTGATTTTATCAATCTGTTTAATAAACTTTTTCACAGCCTTATCTGTGTATTCAATACCTTTAGTATATGCAGCAAAACTATTTTTAGTATTTTCATCAGAAATTAGAGACCCACTAACATTTTCTTTATATTCATTTGGAGAATAATAGTCACCATATGGAATATGGTTTTGCATTGAAATTAAATTGATAAACTGACCATCTTTTTGACTATTAATTTGTCGCAAACCATTTTGATAAGCTGTCTCATCAGATAAATATGGATTAGTTCCAATAGTCTTTTTGTGGTAAATCTTGTACTTAGAGCCTAAGTAAGCAAATTTATTAAACTTAAAGCGACGATAATTATCAATTCGGCCGTAAAATGTACCATTAAATGGATGTAAGGCACTGCTGTACTTAAAGTCCATTCCAATTGTTGGATAAAACTTGTAACGGGATGTAACTTGCGTGTATGGCGTGATTGCAGTAGAAAATACTCCCATGTTAAATCCAGTTAAGGATTCATATTCCATATTTCCAGTTCCGCCACCATAACCAGCACTCAACATATGCCCAGAAGTAGTTGTTGTCATCAATTTTCGAATATATTTAATTGGATCACGAACATCATTAGAAATCTTAACACTTGGGAATTCTTTTGGATCAACAAAACTTTCGCTAAGATTAAAGACAAGTGTTTGATCACTTAACTTATTCTTTCTCGTCTTATTAATGCTTACTGCTTCATTTTGATATTTTTCAACAACTTTTTTTACAGAACTTTCCGAATAGTTAGTTGGCTTATCCATAATCGGCACTTTAATAAAGTCTAGAAAAGTCAGAATTGAGCCGTTAGCTCCCGTACTATCTGGTGGATTTCTAAAGTTAGGACTATTATCAAAGCCCTTGGAAATATAATAGATCGGTGAATTCTCATCGTTAAACCACAAAGGTGTAATTAAAACTAAGAGGCTAATAACCAATTTTATCCAACTTGATTTTTTACGCTTAAGGTTAATTGGAAATTTCTTTTCTAAAAAGACAATTAAAACCATTAGGACAGCTAATCCAATTAAAATATAGATTAAGTTATTTGTCCCCATCATTGGAATTAAAGTTTTCCAATTAACAATTTCACCAATTTCGGTTGGATAAACGGGCTCTTCTCTCAAGCTCATTTTAATGCCATTAGCAATCGCAATTCCTAAACCCAAAATAGTTGGAATACTTGCTGCTACCCAGAAGCGCTTAGTAAGTACATAAAAGACTTCAAAACATGCTAGAAGAAAAATACTGGACAAAATAACAGTTCCAAGTCTACTGGTAAAAATATAAGTCAAGGTAACGTTAACATTACTCTTAAATGTAAAGAAACCAATAATACTTACAACCATAAAATATGCAAAGAGACATATTATTGGCCTATGCTTCTTAAGGAAATTCAAGCCGCTGTTTAATAGATTAAGAAGATCATTTAAATCTGTTCCAGTAAATTTATTCAGGAAGTTTTGAACATGTTTGTTTGAAAGAACAAATCTATTAAAAATAAAATTAATAAGAAAACTTGCGATCAATAAGGACAGAATTAAGAGAAAAGTGACTTTTTTGCTAACAGGAGCAAGTAACAATTGAAGCTTTTCTTTCCATAAAGTCATTCCATAAGCAGTTGTTCCAAAGATAATTGCAGGAATTAAGATAGAGAATACTTTATGCGATACCCCAACCAACCATTTTCTAAAAAGCAATCCACCAGTTACTACGAATAAGATCATTAATGGTGATGACGGACTCATTAACAAGCTCGTATTCCATGACATATTCATCTGGGTGAAGACAACGGCTTGTGGAGTTTGAATCGGTATTAATTGAATAGTGAAATAATAAACTGCTGGAAGTAAAATTACTGTCGCAACTGTTAAGGCAGCTACTAGCTTTTTAGATACAGTAATTTTTGAAATAAACATTCCCCAGGCAAAGGGCAATACTAAATAGAGCCCAAAAATACTGTAACTAGTTAAAAGCGAATTACCTGCACTTAAGGTAAAGATCAAAATTGTAATTGTAGTTAATAACAAAACATTTTGCTTAGTACTCAACCTTTTTTGCAGCCTAAAAATAAAAGGTTGAAAGAATAAAGAAATAATAATTCCACTAAATAAAGCTGATGTACTTGTTAAAACCGGAAAGAAGATTCCCCATAAGTTCCAAGCTGAGAAAAATTGCGGCAAAGAAATAACGAACACTAGATAAAAGATGACTAGGGTAATTACTCCTTCAAGCCAACTTTTAACTGTTTCTTTAAAGCTGTACTCCTTGTCACCATAGCTCATCCCATACCAAACCATCACAGCTAGCTCTACTAAACCAATCATTAAACCAATTTTAGTTCGGCCAGCAACGGTTGGCGGATTATAATTCCAAAAGCCTAAGGTTTGAATTAATATTCCCAGCAGTAAAACTATAAGTAAAATCCACTGGATTGTCTTTTTCAATACTGATTTCATTTGTATATCCCTAACTTTTTCTTAATTGTGACTAATACATCCACACGCTTACCCTTACCAGTAAAGAAATCGACAATATCTTTTCTAAATTGAAAAATCATGATTAAGGTAGCAATTAAAAAGATTAACCCTTGTTCCCAGCCAAAATTAATCCAAGTAAAAATGCTGAATCCTAGCATATAGACCAACGGTGGTATAGTAAGGTTCTTCATAATAATGACTAAAAATAGGCCAATTAATAAAGCAATTAAGCCCGCTCTCCAATCAAAAAAGACAATCCACAATGCAGTGACTGCTACTCCTTTACCACCCTTAAAATGATTCCAAAATGGGAAAGAATGTCCTAAAACCACTCCAAGACCTGCAAAAGACAAATCCAGACGATTACCATGATAAATAAAGTAAACAATTAGTAGAGCAGCTAAAGTTTTGGCTAAATCACCAATGCAAGTCAAAATACCCCATTTTTTACCAAAAACTGCTCCGACATTAGCCGTTCCTGGATTACCAGAACCGTATTTAGTCGGATCTTTATGCAAAAATATTTTTGTAACAATCATAGCAAAAAGGATATTTCCGAGGAAATATCCTATTACTAGCGAGACAAATTCATCCATTAGTACGCCCTATCTCCATTCCATAATTCATCCGTATACGGATCATATATGTAGTATACCTGATTAGAGTCACCACTGTTCCAATCAAATTGAGAATTCATTGAATTTTGATAGGTTTCATTATTATCAATATCCATCGAATCTAATCCAAGATCATTTCTCACAATATTTGAAGTTCTTTGTAATTCTCTATCAGACATTACTTGGTACGAAGCGTCTCCAATCATTGCGCCTACACCATGCAAGTAGTCACTAGACATATTGTTAGTACATTTACGATAGTTTTTACTAATCTTAACCATTGAATCAAAAGTTAAATTTGTCCTCAGGCTAGTAGACACTGAACCTAAAATTGAATCTAAATTTTTGAGAGTATCAAAGGATAGTGCGTGCTCTAAAACTGACATAATGACCTCACGCTGTCTCAATTGACGACCGTAATCTCCCTTAGGATCGTCATAGCGCATTCTAGAATAAGCTAAAGCTTGATTACCATTTAGATGAACTGTTTTTCCTTTAGTAAAGGTATAGCCATCATAAGTAAAGGTCAACGGTGGCGTCACTGTAACGCCACCAACTCCATCAACAATCTTACGCATGCCACCCATATTCATCGAAATATAGTACTTTATTGGCACATTGAGAACTTTACTTGTAGTCTGCATTGCCATCTTTGCTCCGCCAATATTATAAGCTGCATTAATTTTATGCACACTAAAACTATCTGTACCAATCATCCGAGCCATTGTATCACGTGGAATGGACATTAAAGAAAGTTTCTTTTTGGCCGGATTCACTGTCACTAAAATCATTGTATCCGAGTTTCCACGCACTTCTTTTCTGCCAAAAGCTCCCGTATCTGTTCCTAACAACAGAATATTAAAGGGCTCCTTACCAGAAAAGCTATCTTGCTTGACTGCTGTTTTAGGATCATAAGTTTTATCAAAAGCATTTTTTGCTTTTAAATAAACGGAACCTGCATAAATTCCAAGTCCTAAAAACAAAACTAAAACTATCCCAATAACAATTTGGATCTTTTTTTTC
>DBFNNF010000173.1:0-4227 GCA_048407585.1 Lactobacillus johnsonii
CACAACCCCCCCAATAAAATTTTAATATTAACTACGCGTAAATACCTCTCCGCGCTTAGGTAAAATCCTTTCTCCAAATGGGTTTTCTTCTAATTCTGGATGCAATGTGTGCACAGGAGCCAAAATTTTTGGCTCAAAACCCGCAATTATTTCTTTTAATTCAGCTACATCCGCATGTCCTGAACAACGCAGAGTTATCAATTCAATTCCACGTTTTTCAATATTTTCAATAAACGGAGCATAAGCTGGATCAAAATCCCCAAGAGGCTCAGCATTACTGTGAATGTATAAGCCACCTTTTTGTAGTTGATCATAATGACCAACTACTTGCCAGAAATATTGATGATCGTCTTTTAGAAGATCTTGATAACTGATTTCACGATCTGGATCGAGCGCATCAATTTTTTCATCTTCTGGCAAGTAGTAATAAGGAACATCCTGCTTTAATGCTAATTTTAATAATTCAGCACGTTTAGCATGAAGTACTACTTTTCGAGGCGAATCTGAAATAATTCTCAAAATTCGCTCTACATTTGTAGGATAAGTATTAAAAGTCAACTGGCGCTTTGGATTATCTTTTTGGTATTTAACTACTCTTTCAGTAAGTTCAACCTCATTCTTAACGCCTTTGAACTCTTCACTATCCTCTTCACTACGTTCTGGCCATGAAACACCAGTACCTTCGATAATTAGCATATCACATCCCTTACCGGCCGCCATAAATTGACGCACCCAATCGGGATGATAACCATGCAAACGAATATCTCCAGTATGAACGATTGTCTTATCAGGCGTTTTGATGATTAACCCAGTTGCTCCGTAAGCATCATGGTCACTCGGAACAACTGTTAAAGTTATATCTCCAACTTTAATAGGTTGGTTTAATTTAGCAGCGATTATAGGACGAGTATAATTCTTTGGTTTATCAGCTGCTGGTAATAAAAATTCTCCATCCCGATTCAACACTGGTAGCAAGGCCGCAGTTAATGGACCAGCATATAATGGAATATCTGGCGCTAAAAGATTCATAGCTTTACTATGATCCAAATGAAGGTGAGAAATATAAGCTGCGCTGTGTTGCCAACGTTCATGATCTATTTCTTTTCCCGTAATCTTTGGATCATAGAAATTTGGTACATCACCAATCAATTGATATTTAAGAAGAGTTGAAAAATCTTCATCTTCCATTTTTAGTCCAAGTTCTGGACGGTACACTTCTCCTAAATCAAATAATACATGTGACTTATCATACGCTACTTCAATCATTGGGCCGCCAATAGTCGTTAACCCATTATAAAAAGTAACTGTAGTTTTAGGCTTTGAGGTCATTACGTACTACTCCTCGAATAATTTGCTTTCTAAAAATGAAGTAAACAATTAAAACAGGTACTACTGTTAAAGTAGCTGCTGCTAGTTGAAGCTGCGTTTGAGCACCCGCATCAGAGGCAAAGGCAGCTAAACCATTATTCAATAAGCGCATCTTATCTTCATTGGTTACCAATAATGGCCATAAGAAGGAGTTCCATCCTGAAATAAAACTAAGCAAGGCAACAGTAATTAATCCACCTTTAGACATTGGAACTAGAATTTTCCAAATATATTCCCAGTCAGAAGCTCCATCAATCATGGCTGCTTTATAAATTGTTGGTGAAATTGCCGTGAAGTAGCTTTGTAAATAGTACATATAAAAGATAGATGTTAAAAATGGTAAAACCAATCCTAAATATGTATTCAATAAGCCTAAATGAGCAATTGTATTGTAGTTAGTAAAAATTATTGCTTCTCCCGGAACCATTAAGAGTGAGAGAAAAATTAACTGAATAAATCCTTTTCCCTTAAACTTCAAGTTGGTCATTGCAAAGGCACCGAGAATTGAAGTAAACAATGTAACAATTGTTGTAGTTGCCGCTGTAATAAATGTGTTTAAGAAGTATCTTGCAAATGGTGCTTGCTCAAATACCTTTTGATAGTTACTCCACCTCAAAGTCTTTGGAATTAAAGTTGGTGGAATAGTGGTGGTTTCTTGATAGGACATCAACCCACCTAAGATCATATAAATAAATGGGAAAACAGTTATAATGCCAAAAATTCCAATGAATAGATAGACAAAAATCATTCCCCAACGTAGTTTTTTCTTCTTCATTCTAACTGTTCACCTTTTTCATCAATTTTCTTTGTAAGAAAGTTACGAACAATATAAATAGGAACAAGACTACTGTTGCAGCCATTGCTACACCAGGCGTACCAACAATTTGGAATTTATTATAAATATAGTAAACTGCCGTCATTGCAGAATTACCCACACCAGCTTGTCCATTAAATAATGCATAAACTTGGGTATAGATCTTAAATGCCCCAATTAAGTTAACAGTTAAAAGAAAGGCTAAAGTTGGGACTAACTGTGGCACTGTTATCCGCCAGAACTTTTCCCTACTTGTTGCACCATACATATCAGCTAAAACATAGTAATTTGGTTCAATGTTTCTTAAAGCACCCATCAAGATAACGATGTTAAATGCTAAAGATGACCAAACACCAAAGATAATCAATGAAACAAGACTTAGACTCGGATTATCTAACCAATCAGGTTGTGGTAAATGAACAAGTTTTAATAAGAAGTTCAATAAACCATATTCACCATTAAAGATATAGCGAAATACAATTCCGATTGCGATCGTACTTGTAACATATGGCATAAAAAACATAGTTTCAAAGAAGGCGGTATGTTTAATCTTTGAAAAGATAAACCATGCTAACGCAACAGAAATTATTAAGGCAATTGGTACAGCTAAAAATGAATAAATTGCTGTATTCATAATTGCACGCCAAAATTCTGGATCGCTAAAAATATATTGATAGTTAGAAAGGCCATTAAATTGTAGGTCAATTAATGGTCCACCCTGAAAACTCATCGTAAAAGCACGTAGAATTGGCCAAATACTAAATACCGTAACACAAATAATGGCCGGTGCTAAAAATAACCAAGCTTTTTTCTGATTATCTTTCATTAATAGATTCGCTCCCCATCTGGCTTAAATAAGTAAACGCGGTCTAAGTTCATCTTAAATTTCACGCTATCTCCAGGTTTGATTTCTCTCTCTAAATCAATCAATGCACGCTGATTTGTTCCAGCATGAGTAAATTTCAATACTCGTTCGCGTCCAATCAATTCGACATCATCAATTACTTCGGAAAGTTCGCCTTCATCACTTAACTTTAAGTTTTCAGGACGAATACTTAGTGTATAATCTCCGTCTACTAAGTCGCCTCTAAATTTTGTACTATCTAATTTTTCAACTGGAATTTCAAAGTCTGTCCCAATAATCTTATTGTCTGCTACCTTTACATCAAAATTATCAATTACTGGATTACCAATAAAGTTAGCAACAAATTGATTATTAGGTTCAAGATAAAGGTCCTGACCCTTATCGTCTTGTTGAATTACTCCATTATGGAAAAGAATAATCTTATCACCAATTGAGAGTGCTTCTTCTTGATCATGGGTAACGAATAAAGTAGTAATTCCTACTTCCTTAACCAAATTACGAATTTCTTCACGAATCTTTAAACGTAAGCGGGCATCTAAGTTACTTAATGGTTCATCCATTAACAAAATTTGTGGTTCTTGCACTAATGCACGTGCAATCGAAACACGCTGCTGTTGTCCACCAGAAAGATTGCCCGGTTTTTGATCAGCTAATTCTTCAATATGAGTTAATTTCATAAATTTTTGGGCAATTTTTTCAGCTTCATCTTTCGGCTTCTTGTTCTTTCCCACTGTCATTGGAAACATTACATTCTGTAAAACAGTCATATGTGGGTATAAGGCATAATTCTGGAATACATAGCCAATATTACGATCTTTTGACGCAATATTAAGAAGAGACTTACCATTTACAATGATGTCTCCGCCAGTCGGATTCAATAATCCGGCAATCATATTTAAAGTTGTAGTTTTTCCACAACCACTAGGACCCAACAAGCACACTAAGTCGCCCTTTTTTACAGAAAAGCTGACAGACTTAATTGCTTGGTAACCATTCTCATAAGTTTTTTCTAGGTTATTTACCTGAATGAATTTATCTTCGTTCATATATCTCTCACTACTACATTTAGATTTAAATCATATTACATCACAAATTTTATGATAAAAGCAACAAAATCACAAATATTTTTTCAATAAATAATTCGTACTTTGTGAATTTTTGTCGCTTTTTTGTGGATAAG
>DBFNNF010000174.1:0-3354 GCA_048407585.1 Lactobacillus johnsonii
GACTCATCATATCAACATCTAACTGAATATAAATATAATCAAAATTATTTTCTTTAATCCATTCCTTGGCCCTTTCAAAATTCAGAATATTTCCTTTTTCAATCGTATACTTAAGAATACTTTTTGTCTTTCTGTAAAGAAGATTACTACGCATCATTACATGTTCATGGTAAAAAATATTGGGATTAGAAGTATTAGAGTAGGCATCGATCCAAATTAATCCTAATTTTCATCATTAGAAATTCACTCCTTTTAATTGTATGATAAAGTCTATAGCAACTAGAGAGTCAAGAAAATATCTGAAGTTGTCTACAAACTTTTACTTGATGACTTAATAAATATTCTATAGATTTATTAAAGGAACTTTGAATACAAATTTTCTGCTCTAAAGTAGTATTTTTTGAAAGGAGCGTTTTCATTAGTGACAAATATTATTAACGGCCGTCAAATTGCCAAACAACTTAATCAAGAAACCAAAACCAGAGTTGATAAATTAAAAGAAGAAGGGATAATTCCAGGAATTGTAGTTATTCTTGTAGGAGATGATCCGGCTAGTGTAATTTATACACGTAATAAACAGAAAAATGCTGAAAAGTTAGGCATGAAATCTATCTTGAGAAAATTTCCAAAAGATGTCAGTCAAGCTGAAGTTTTACAAGCAATTCATCACTACAATGATGATCCAACTATTCACGCGATTTTAATTCAGCTTCCTTTGCCTAAGCATCTTAACCAAACTGAACTAATTGAAGCAATTGCTCCTGAAAAAGATGTGGATGGTTTTAATTCAAAAAATGTTGGTAAACTTTATAACAATGAGGCGGGACACTATCCTGTTTCTTGTACCGCGCGGGGAATTATGACTTTGCTTCATTCTTATTTAGATAAAATTGAAGGCTTAAATGTCACAATTGTCGGACGAAGTATTCTAGTGAGTCGCCCTCTTCAATCGCTCTTTATTAATGAAAATGCGACCGTCACTATGGTGAGCTTACACACTGATAATATTGATTATTACACTAAACATGCTGATATTTTAGTTGTGGCTGCTGGCAAAGCTAATTTGATTAAAAAAGATCAGGTCAAACCCGGTGCAACTGTGATCGATGTAGGGATTAATCGAATGGCAAATCATCATTTAGTTGGGGATGTCGATTTTGATAGTGTCAAAGAAGTCGCTAAAAATATCACCCCAGTTCCTGGTGGAGTAGGTCCAATGACTATTGCAACTTTAATGCAGCAAACTGTAGATTTGGCTGAATGGAATAAATAAAAAGGTGTTAAGTAGTATCAAAATATCTGCTTAACACCTTTTTATCTCCTATTTTCCCTATCTCAATTGATTCAAGCTAGAGCCGAAGATTTGTTCAATGGTCTGTGGATCATGGTGATCAAAAGATTAATCAATGTTTTTATCTAATGAATTTTTTTACTCTACCTTTTCAAAAACTTCACATACCATTGGTGTCCGAGGATAAAACACTTTACCGGCTTCTTGATATTCCCAATCAAAAAAATCATCATGGGTTCGACGCCAATCTTCATAACTTCGATCACCCTCACCTTCATGATAGGCGTGTTCTTTAGAAACTAAATCATAAGGTATAATTTCCACTACCTTATCTTGAATAACACAAACAGGTTCTTCCTTACTATTCAAAACAATACTCCACTCACCTACTTGGGGTAGTTTTTCATTTTTATCATAAAGTTCATAGGCAGATGTGGTAGCTGTTTTTATACCTCGGTTTACTAAGTCAGCCAATTCGTCTGCCTGCTGAGACGTTGCACCAAAATCCCATGCATCTACAGGAGTATTCAGCTTTAGATTATGTTTTTGACAAAAATCTTGCCAAAATTGTTTCAATTGTTTATTCATTTTTACCTAATTTCGTTAAAACTTTAGATCCAATCTCTAGCCCCGCACTATGAGATTCATACCCCCAATCGCGTTCATCGTAGTTTTCTATATCAGCCAAAGTATCAGCAGTAAATAAAATTTGAGCGAAATCCACTTTTCTGAATTGCGCACACGCTGCCAAAGAGGCACATTCCATTTCAACAGTTGCAGCTCCTAATTGACGAAAATGTGCAACTTTTTTTGGCGTTTCTCTGAAGAAGCCATCAGTTGTCCAAGTAGTAATTTCATCATATTCAAGATTTAAAGTGGCTAATGCATCTTCTACTTGCTTTAAGAAATTCTGATTCAAATCGATAAATTGACCCGGCTCCATATAATGAAAAGATGCTCCTTCATCACGAATTGCACGTTTGACTAGTAGCATCTCATTTTCAGGTAAATCAGTTAAGGCGCCCGCATTACCAACAGTTAAAACTTGGCTCACGCCATAACTAATCAACCAATCAAGTAATTGGACCGAAGCTGGTCCTCCAAGCGGTGCCTGACATAAAGTAAAGTATTCACCATTTAATTCAACTTCATAAATCTTGGGACTAAAAGAAACTGACTCAAATTCACCTATAGTGCGGTGAAGATGCCGATCTAAAAAAGCTTCAATTTCATTTTTAGGAACAAATGCATAAAGCAAGCGTGAGTGAAAATGAAATGGTGCTTGCTCGTGATCTGGTTCAATTACTGCATGATGGTTTGGGTCAAAATCTAAAATAAATGGTTGTTCTTTCATAGGTTTCTCCTACTTCTTTAAAATTTTAACTACAAGATTACAAATCTAATATTCTAATTCGATAGTCTTTTTTATCAAAAAATGAAATCAAATCGTCTATTTTTAAAACTACAGTCGCTGTATTATCATTGGGATGCACTCCGATATAATTATCGTTCAAAAGCTTCTGTTGGATATCTAGTTCAACGTCTTTATCCTGATTATTCAGTAACCCAAAGGGCGATACCGAACCGGGAGTTAGGTCTAACTTTTCTTTGAGTTCATTACTTGAAGCCATACTTACCCGGGAAGTTTGTGCTATATCTCTAAACTTTTTAAAATCTAAGCGATCATTTCCGTTAATCAGCAACAAATAGTAATGTTTTTTATTAGCGGTATGCAAGAATAAATTCTTAACTCTGCTAAAATCGTAATCTCTAATATACTTATCTGCTTCCTCCACCGTATAAACTGGTGGATGATTAATAACTTGATATTTAATTTTATTTACATCGAGACTTCGCAAAATTTCTTCTTTATTCATTACGTCATCTTTCTTATTTATATGCAAACCTTACAGATGGAATTTCTATTTAGATTCAAAATTGTTCGATCTACTTAACACTTGACTACCCACTTCTAATCCAATTCCATATGACTTACGTCCCCAACCACGGCGCTCGTAGTTTTCCATTTTTGCTAATGAATCTCCCGTAAACAAAATTTGCGC
>DBFNNF010000175.1:0-5265 GCA_048407585.1 Lactobacillus johnsonii
TTTTAGCAAGTGGTATCTTGCATTTTTCTCCTGGAATTTCCCAAGTTTTTATAAATTTATTCATTACAACAATATAAAAAATGGTCCCAAGTCTGGGGCCTTTTTGCTAGGTGGAATATATGAACTCTAAAATTATTGAAAAATTAGAATATAATCGCATAATTAAACAATTAAGTGACTTGGCTATTACAGCACCTGCAAAAGAGCAGGCCTTAAAGTTGATGCCGAGTAGTAATTTTGATGAAGTAAAAAAATCAATTGATCAAACTAGGGTCCTTTCTAATATTTTACGGGTTAAAGGACCAATGCCGATAACTGACTTTAAAGATGTTAGAGCTAGTTTAAAGCGTTTGAAGGTTAAGGCAAATTTAAATGGTGAAGAATTAGGTAATATTTTTCTAATTCTTAGCTTAGCTAAAGATGTTTCTCAGTTTACTGCTGACTTAGAAGATCGTGAAATTGATACCCGACCGATTGAAAAAACTCTTAAAAATTTAGCAATTCCAGAAGATTTATTTAAGAAGTTGAATCAGGCAATTGAATATGACGGAACTGTTAAGGATACAGCTTCTTCTAAGTTAATGCAGCTGCGACATGATATTCAAAGCAATGAAACTGATATTAAAAATCACATGAATGATTACATCAGTGGTAAACATACACAATATTTGTCAGAAAATATCGTAACTATCAGAGATGGTCGCTATGTATTACCGGTAAAACAAGAATATAAGAATAAATTTGGTGGAGTTGTTCATGATCAAAGTGCCAGTGGACAGACTTTATTTGTTGAGCCACAAGCAGTTTTAGTTCTTAATAACCGACAACAAAATTTAATGGCTCAAGAGCGTCAGGAAATTCACCGTATCTTAATTGAGCTCTCAGAACTTGCCGGTATGTATCAAAAAGAAATCAAGAATAATGCGGATGCCTTAACACAATTAGACTTTTTAAGTGCTAAAAGCAAATTAGCTAAAGCAATGAAAGCTACAGAACCAGTATTAAATCAAGATCATGTCATTAAGTTGAGAAAGGCTCGACACCCATTAATTGATCCTAAAAAAGTTGTTCCTAATAATATTGAATTAGGAACTAGCTTTGATACCATGCTGATTACTGGCCCTAACACAGGTGGTAAGACAATAACGCTGAAGACTTTGGGGCTGCTTCAATTGATGGCTCAAGCGGGATTATTTATTACAGCTGAAGAAGGCAGTCAATTAACTGTTTTTAATGAAATTTACGCCGATATTGGGGATGAACAATCTATTGAACAGTCATTAAGTACTTTCTCATCACATATGGACCAAATTATAAAAATAATGAAAGATGTAACTGAGGATGATTTGGTTTTAATTGATGAATTGGGAGCCGGAACTGATCCTGAAGAAGGGGCGAGTTTAGCGATTGCTATTTTAGATGATTTACGGGGAGCACAAGCTAAAATTGCGATTACTACACACTATCCGGAATTAAAGCTCTATGGCTATAATCGTGCAAGAACGACGAATGCCTCAATGGAATTTGACTTAAAGAAACTTGCTCCAACGTATCGTTTGAGAATTGGTATTCCTGGACAAAGTAATGCATTTGCCATTGCACATCAATTAGGGATGAATGAAGCTGTAGTCGATAAGGCTAGAAGTTTGATGAATGACGAAGATAGTGATATTAATAAGATGATTGAACGATTGACTGAGCAGACTAAGGCTGCTGAGCAACTTCATGAAACTTTAAAGCAAAATGTTGACCAAAGTATCACTCTTAAGCGTCAACTCCAGAATGGTCTTGACTGGTATAATCAACAAGTACAAAAGCAACTTGAAAAAGCTCAAGAAAAAGCTGATGAAATGCTTGCTAAAAAGCGTCAAAAAGCTGATAAGATCATCAATGATCTTGAAGAACAAAGAAGAGCCGGTGGTCAAGTTAGAACCAATAAAGTTATTGAAGCTAAAGGTGCTTTAAATAAACTTGAGCGTGAAAATCAAAACTTGGCCCAGAATAAGGTCTTGCAACGTGAAAAGCGGCGTCATGATGTAAGTGTTGGTGATACAGTGAAAGTTCTATCTTATGGACAACAAGGTGTAATTACCAAGAAACTTGCTGATCATGAATTCGAAGTTCAAATTGGTATTTTGAAAGTTAAAGTCACTGATCGGGATGTTGAAAAGATTAGTACCCAAACTGCTCCTAAGAAGGCAGAAAGAGCTGTTCGCTCCAGTCGTGGTCTTCGTTCTACGCGTGCAAGTAGTGAGCTGGACTTAAGAGGACAACGCTATGAAGAAGCTTTAACTAACTTAGATCGCTACATCGATTCCTCCCTCTTAGCTGGTTTGAATACTGTTACAATTATCCACGGAATTGGAACTGGGGTAATTAGAAATGGTGTTCAACAATACTTGAAGCGAAATAGACACGTAAAGAGCTATAGTTATGCGCCTGCTAACCAAGGTGGAACTGGAGCAACAATCGTTCATTTACAGTAAGCAATATACTTGCAAAAAGTAAGTAGTTCTACTAAACTATACTTATAATTTAAAGAATTTATTTGTGAGGTAATAACAATGGTTGATGAAATTACAGATGCAACTTTTGAAGAAGAAACTAGCGAAGGCGTTGTTTTAATTGATTTTTGGGCAACTTGGTGTGGTCCATGTAAGATGCAATCACCAGTTATTGACCAACTTTCTGAAGAAATGGATGATGTAAAATTCACCAAAATGGATGTTGATCAAAACCAAGAAACGGCGCGTAACTTAGGAATTATGGCAATCCCAACTTTATTAATTAAGAAAGATGGTAAGATTGTTGACCGTTTAACTGGTTATACTCCTAAGGAAAAACTTGAACAAATTTTAGATCAATATACTGACTAATATAAATAACAAAAACCGGGAAAGCCTCTGTATTGAGACTTTCCCGGTTTTTATTATTGCTATTCTTTTACTTGGTTAATAGTTAGTCAGATTGCGCAGTGATTTGAACTACATGCTTTTTAGTAACAGTAGCTGAAGCTTCAGTTGGAGTACCATTTTGGCGCTCTAAACATTCCGCAATAATTCCACTTTCAAGTGAAAATTCATCACTTTGGCTATCCAGTCTATCAGTTACGACCTGGCCCGATAATTCAAAAACTGCGGTATGTTTGCGATCTTTAAGTACTTTTAAAGTTCCAAATTGAGCCATATCAAAAAATTCGATTAAATCATCGATATCTGATAAATCATATTTACGACTAACATGTTTTCCGGCCCAGTAAAGAATTTCTTTATCTTCGCTACCTAAAATGGTAGGTAAGATAAAATCACGATATAATGAATTTAAAAAATAAAGATGTTCGTTTGTATGTTCCATGCTTTCATTTCCTTTTGTCTTCTATATCATTTTAACTTATTACCTGTGGTGTGTCTAAATTAAATCTTAACTGTTTTAAACTGTTGATATATCAGTATTTATATTTTTTAGATTTAATTTGAATATTTTAGATTAATTGAAAAAAGGACAAGAAAAGGGGCAACTTTTTTAGGTTAAAAGGGGCAACTTTTTTAAGAGTAAACGGGTTATTTTAAAGCTTTTAGCTTTTTAAAATTTGAAGTAAAATAGGGTTATTCCTTTTTAGTTCTATACTAAATCATTCTTTTACGGCTTAGCATCGTGCTAGGTCGTTTTTTGTTGTTTAAAGGGATGCGTTTCTGGTACTAACAAGCAATCTATTTTCTTCTACAAAATTTTTAAGTGGGTCAAAACTACTTAGAAAAGTCATGCTTATGAATCTTAACTTTAATAATATTGGTATATACCTATTAATTGAATGATGGTAAAATATAGTTAAAGAAGCCACTTTATTGGATGCGATGGTTTTCTTTTTCTTGAATTTATTAATTAAGCTCTAAGCGATAAGAATTAATTTTCTTGTCGTTTTTATTTTATCCTGCGTTCCTTTACTCCAAACATACGTTTATTTTTAAAAATTGCATACTTCAAGGCGTTTTTTGTAGTCTTTTGTGTAAGTATACTTTACATAATTAAAACGTCTTAAAAAGGCTAATTTCACCCCTGCATTTTGATAGAAAAATCATTGCTTATTTAACTCTACTATAATGTATTTGTTTAAGTGGCGTCATCCCTTTGATATCAACCGTTAAGGCAACTTATACATAGGCTTATATACTTTAATATTAAAATGACTTTTCCCTGCTTTAAATTAACAACTTTTTTATTTGAAAAGCGCATTTTTTGTGAAGTGCGGACCTGCACCGCTCCACTGCATTCAATACCAAAATATTTTTAGCCAGTAGGGGGGTAGATAGCAGGAAAGTATAATAAAAATCTTTTTAAAGTTGCCAACGAACTATATTTCTTTTGTTCTTTTCTGATTGGTAAAAGGTTTATTGGTTCTGTCCCAATCGAAAGGAACACTAAAATATTATTAAGCTTAGTACATTAATAGCTTAATTTTAATGTGTCTTTTAAATCATCTTGTTAAGGTCTTTATGCGAATGCTGTTTCGTGTGTTATTGGTTTGCTGTTTGGTTGTTGTTTGTCTTGCAAAATGGTTTGGTTTGTCTGTGCTGTTCCTGTGGTGCATGGTTGGATGTGTTGGCTTACTCATAGTAGTTGGATAGCTTGGACGTGGATACAGTCAGCAGGTAGTTAGGTAGCTATTCGGTGGTTCATGGTTTGTCTACTGTACTATTGCTTGATGTTGTTTTGCTTTTGTTTCTTTGTTTGTTGTTAGTAAGATGATGTGATGCAACATGATACAGTAACAGTGTTGCTGTGTGCTTGCTGCTTGCTATCGTATGGTATTGGTATGGTCTGCTGATAGTGCTGTGCGTTGGTGTTGGTTATGGTTAGGTATGCGATAAGGTAGCAATGTAATCAATAGGGTAAAGGCTTAGTTATACCCGTTAGGTGTTAGCATCCCTTAAGGATATAAGCTAGGTTGGTGTAGGTTTATCACTTCAATGAAACGTAATTGCTGAAATATCTAAATGCTTTTTATGTATCTAAGTTAAGCAATAGGATTAGGTAAGTTAATAAAGTAAATATCAACTAATGATTTGTAAGTACGCAAGTGATGATTTATAAGTACACAAAATAAAAAGCTTAATACTTAGCTGTGTTGTGCTAAATATCAAGCTAAAACTATTGATGTATAAGGATTTGTAAGAGTTTTATGGTAAGGATAAAGGCGTACTAACATGCGTTCATTTGCTGGTAAATGAACATCTCTTATCTTTCTTCTTATCTTTATTATATATC
>DBFNNF010000176.1:0-1749 GCA_048407585.1 Lactobacillus johnsonii
AATTTAATTAATCTGAAAACAAAGAGAAAGAAGAGTAGTTTAGTCTTAATTTACAGCGAGTCTCGTTAGGTGTGAGGAGATAAATTCTAAGGTTAAATGAAAATCACTTTCGAGTTCTAATTCTTAATCTTGAGTAAGAAGAAGTGGGAGCACCCATTATAGTGCCAACGTATCGCCAAGTAATTGGCCGCACGTGAAAGGTATTGTTAGTGATAACAATATAAATAAAGGGTGGTACCACGCTGAAGCGTCCCTCAATCAAAGTAATTTGGTTGAGGGACTTTTTTTGTATTCAGATATTTATTTTCTGGAGGGAAAGAATATGATGACAGAATATACATCGCGTAAATTAACATGGAAGGATTACCTAGTAGTGGCTTCCTTGCTATTTGGTTTATTCTTTGGGGCTGGTAACCTAATTTTCCCATTACATTTGGGACAACTTGCTGGAGCAAATTGGGGAACAGCTGCTGTTGGATTTTTAATCACTGGTGTATTACTGCCTTTATTATCAGTGTTAGCAGTTGCAATTACCCACGCTGATGGGGTTTATGATATTGGAAAGCCTTTAGGTGCAGGATTTGCAGTTGTATTTATGGTTTTAATCCATGCTACAATTGGACCTTTATTTGGTACTCCAAGAACAGCCACTGTTTCATTTACAGTTGGAATTGCACCATTTATTCCTAAGAATATGCAAGGACCAGCTTTATTAGTCTTTTCTGCTTTATTCTTTTTAGCAGCCTTTGCATTTTCTTACCATCAAAACAACATCTTGTCTAACGTTGGTAAAGTATTAAACCCACTATTTTTATCTCTATTATTTTTAGTATTCGTTGTTGCTTTCGCTCGTCCTTTGGGTAATCCACAAACTGCAGCTGTAACAAGTGCTTACAAGCATGGAGCATTAGTTAACGGATTCTTAGAAGGCTATAACACAATGGATGCTTTAGCCGGTTTAGCCTTTGGTATTACAGTTGTTACTGCTGTTCGTGGTATGGGACAAAAAGATGCTAAGAGTGTCTCTAAAGTAGTTGCTAAATCTGGTTTATTAGCAGTTCTGGCTATCGGCTTTATCTATTTATTGTTAATCTTAATGGGTGCAATGTCCTTAGGTCGATTTAAAGTTTCAGATAACGGTGGTGTTGCATTTAATCAAATTGTTAATGTTTATGGTGGTGTATTTGGTCAAGCCTTACTTGCTTTTCTATTAACTATTACTTGTTTAACTACTGCTGTTGGATTAGTTGCAGCTTTTGCACAAGACTTCCATAAGCACTTCCCACAAGTCAGCTACCATGCTTGGTTAGCACTTAGTTGTTTAGCATCATTCTTAGCAGCTAACTTTGGATTAGACACAATCATCGCTTGGTCAACTCCAATGTTGATGTTCTTATACCCATTATCAATGGTATTAATCTTATTATCTGTTTTTTCACCATTATTTAAAACAGATGGAGTTGTTTACTTCTTTGTAATCCTCTTTACTGTTGTTCCTGCTTTAGGTGACATGGTAGTTGCTTTTCCAAGCGTTGTAAGTCAAAGCTCATTTGGTTTGGCTGTTGCTTCTCTTCGAAATCATTTACCATTAGCTAACATGGGACTTTCCTGGCTCGTACCAGCTTTAGTTGGTTTAGTAGTTGGATTAGTTGTTCATTTTGTTAAAACTAAAAAAGTAGCTTCCGTTTTAGAGGAAGATTAAATCTTTAGCTCTGCTGATTTTTCAGCAGAGCTTTTTTTGAAAAAATA
>DBFNNF010000177.1:0-1031 GCA_048407585.1 Lactobacillus johnsonii
TAAACCAACATGATACCTGCAAACGAACCGATGTTTGCATACTGTTCCTTGTTCAATTTAGAAGTTGCCATAATGATAAAATTTTAGAAACACTGCGCAAAATCACGCATTGCGGGCACTCGGGGAGTCGAACCCCGAACTCTGCACCATAGCGCAAAGTGTGGCATTTCCTGCCACGCGCCCAAAAATTTGCCGTGCATTTCACCCTGCACGGCAAAATTTTTCGTAACTTTGTCGCACTTAAAACGTACCCCATAGCAGGCTATCCAAATGAGCGCATTTTCGGCATATCGTGTATCGGCTTACTCACGCATCACTCGTGTCGTGGCTCTGCGCTGCTTTACTCCAATTTCGGCAAGACGCTTCTCTGGCACGTCCCGGATCTTTCCCAATCCGGCAGCTAACTGTAAGGTGAGGCATTTAGGCGTTACCACCGAGCTGGGTATTGGGTATAGCATTGGCATATACATTTACCAGCGTCCTCTATGCGGATAGTTTTTACCGCTATCGTGCATTTTATTCCGAGCGCACAAGGGCGCAATTATGGCATTATTCTTACACGTCCTTTTTCCATACAACTCTCGCACTCCCAAATTTGCGTGCTTTGCGTATGCGGACTAAAAACACGTTTTTAGCCGTTCCAACTTGCTACATTGGTCTGTAGTCCTGCTCGGTGTGGTTATTTAACACCCTATTTAATCGCTCCAAAGCGAACAGGCGAATTTTTGATTTTCCAAGCCTCAAAAATAGGTTTCCCACAAAAAGGGCTTTTTGTTTCTCGCTCTCGGCGGTTTGGTCTGTCTGTTTCTTAAATCTGTTTTTTTACTATCTATTTTTTTATTCGTTTTTCTCCGTACTTGTTTGCCGTTTGTTTGGCTTTCGAGTACATGACCATTATAAAACCGTTTTTTAGAACTGCAAAACTTTTTGAGAAAAAAAATTTGGAACGTTCCAAAAACAGCCTTTTTGCGAATATGGAACGCATGCGCGCGAAGGTGGTTTATAAGTAATTGAATATCAACTAAATAAAA
>DBFNNF010000178.1:0-2638 GCA_048407585.1 Lactobacillus johnsonii
ATATTTTCTTTTGCTTATCAATATAGGGTGCCTTATGATAATGATTAGGGAAAAAAGCATGATAAGTAAGCTACTAATATGTTATTAAAATTTGATCAAGATAGATGAGGGAATAAGTAATGTCAGTTGTTGTTAAATATGTAGACCTAGACGATAATTTGGTTGAACTTGCAAATTCAGGAGAGTTAGAGGGAAAAGTAGGAGAAAGAATAGACTACAGTACAGAAGATGAAATAAGAAAATTACTAGCTGCTGGTTATGTACTGATTAATAATCCTTTTGATCCAAATAAGAAAGTAAATTTCTTTAAGGAAGACTCTCAAGAATTCACGCTTACTTTTAAACATGGTAAAGAAGAAATAACTGCCAAAAATTTAAAGTATGGTTGTCATCTAGAGGATGTTCAAATGAAAGGTGAGCAAGTAGTTCACTATGTTGGACTCGATCAAAGTATTCCTGACAAGGTTAGTGAGGTTGCCTTTAATAGAAAAATTATTTATGACAAAGTCACTAAGAAAAAATTATTAACTAATACCTGGCAACCAGAAAAATATTCCTTTCCTTTAGTTGCAAGCCCGACTGTGATGAACTACACACCTGATAAGGCAGTAATTGGCGGAGAGATAGCAACTATTCAACAGCCAAAGTATGAATATGTAGTCACTTATTCACCTAATAAGAAGAATGCCAGAAGGCAGAAAGCTGAAATAAAATTTATTGATGTTGATGATAACAATAAGGAATTAGCTACTTCTGGAGAATTAAAAGGGAAACCTGGAAAAGAAATATCTTATGATACTGCAGAGGTTTTGAAAAATTTAACAGCTAAGGGATATGAAGTTATTACTAATGATTTTGATTCTGAGGAACAGAAGCCTGTTTTTGGAAATAGTAGAGACTATGTTCAAATCTTTTTTGTGGTTTTAAGGCATAAAAAACAAGTTGTTAACTCTGACCATCCATTTTCAGGAATTGATGCAAGTTTGTACGAAAAAGAAGTTCATCGAACAATTCGTTTTTCAGGAGTAGATAATAAAAAACTAGATGATGTAGTTCAAACAGCTATTTTAAAACGGGACTTAACAGTTGATCTCGTAACTAAAAAAATTATTTCTGGAGAATACACAGGTCAATGGCATAGTAGTGAAACTTACCCGTCAGTCTCCGTGCCTGTAGTTTCGGGATATCATACTAAGATTAGTGAAGTAGTAGCCTCACCAGTAGAAAAACAAGATATAACTGAAGAAGTTAAATACTATCCAAACGGATATTTAATTCCTGTTGATGTAAATCATAATGAATTTTCAGAAATAGATAAAAAGCAACTAATTACTAATTCAATTGATCCAACTAAGGTAGTTTTACCGGAATTAGACCTAGAAAATATTGTCTTAAAACAAATTAAAGAAGTAAAAATTGCAGATCCAGGCCGCAATTATGAAATTCCATATTTATTAGTTCATAAATACGTTGCGGTCAATGAAAAACATCCCCAAGAAGCAATAAGTCCGGCATATTACCGCCGAATTGTTACCGCCCGAGTTCATTATCAAGGAGCTGGAGACCAAACTCCTCCAGATGCCGAACAAACAGTGCGTTGGACAAGAACAATTACTTATGATGAAGTAAGCAAAGAAATTATTGAGAACGGGATGTATACGACCAACTGGGTAGCTGATAAAGATATTTTTGAAGCAACTCCTACACCGGTAATTAAAGGCTTCGCCGCAAATATTGGCTTAATTGGCGAACACCCAGTTACGGAAACTGACTTAATGGCTACGATTACCTATACTCCGCTTGGAAAGATGATCCCGGTTGATGAGCATGGAAATGAAATTAAAAATGCTATGCACCCAACATACGTTAATGATCCATATGATCCTGTACGTGTCCTCTTTACTGAAGAAGTACCAGAAGTGCCAGGATATGCACCAATTAAAAATACAATCTCTGTCAATGATCCTTTTACCGATATTAAGGTGGCCTATACCTTAAAACCACGCTATATTCCTGTGAATAGCGAACATCCTTATCGTCCGATTAAGCCAACTTTGTATAGTGTTCCAGTTAAGGAAATAATTAAATATCAGGGAGCTGGAGACCAGACCCCAATTACTAGAATTCAGGGTGCTAATTGGACAAGAACTTTGACTGTTGATGAGAATACGGGTGAATTAGTAGATGCTGGTAAGTATACAACAGGGTGGTTGGTAGACAAGAAGCAATATATAGCAGTAAAAACACCAGTCATTGATGGTTATCATGCAGACAAAAATATAATTGATGAAGAAAAAGTAAAAAAAGCTGATCTAAACTTCACGGTAACTTATCAAGCCAATGGACGAATAGTACCAGTTGATACAAAAGGTAATGTGTTACAGGGCGTAGAGCAGCCATTCTATGTAACAGATCCAAACGATGCGACTAAAGTAATCAAAACACAAGGTGTACCGAGAATCATGAATTATATTCCAGAACAAGCAACAATTACGGTAAGGAATGCTAGCGAAAATACACCAGTTAGATATTATACTTTTGATGAAATGAGTGAGTTAAAAGCAGAATCTAAAAAAATAGCTCAAGAAAAGAGTAAAGATATAAAACCAAAGAAAAAAGTGGAGGAAAAAACTGAAGA
>DBFNNF010000179.1:0-4545 GCA_048407585.1 Lactobacillus johnsonii
ATCGTGAAACAAAATTATATCTTGTATTTGAAAAAGCATCTTGTTATCATATTAGTGTAATAGATAAACCATACACTAGTAAAGAGGTGTAAAGATTGCAATTTCAAGATAATATTCCAATTTATGTTCAAATTGAAAAGTATCTTTATCGACAGATCGCTTTAGGGAAAATTAAGCCAGGAGAAAAAGTTCCATCAGTTCGCCAATTAGCCGTTGATCTAACAGTAAATGTCAATACGGTTCAACGTGCTTTGAATCAAATGAATACTGAGGGAATTTTAGAGGTTAGGCGCGGACTTGGTTCGTTTGTAACAACAGATACAGAGTTGATTTTACAAAAGCGTAGAGAGCTAATTAAGGATACAATGAGTGAATTTTTAGAAAGTACTGCACAATTAGGCCTAACTCCAGAAAAGACGCTGGAAGAGCTTAAAAAGTTTATTGAAGATAAGAAGGGAGATTAAAATGAGTAAACTACTTGAAGTAAAAGAATTAACATATCGAAAAAACTTGAAAACTATTCTTGATAATGTGAACTTAGATGTTGATGCAGGAAAGATTATTGCCTTACTAGGTGAAAATGGTGCAGGTAAGACAACTTTAATGAGAGTAATTGTTGGTATTGCTAAGCATTATCAAGGTGAAGTACTGCTTAATGGGGATGGTAGTGAAGTTTACCGTAAAGCTAATATTGCCATGACTGACAATTTAAAGGGATTGAGTGATTCCACTAAAATTGGGGAAGTAGAAGAATTCTATCAAAAATTATTTTCAGATTTTGACAGTAGTAAATTCGAACAATTGCGTTCCTTCATGAAACTTAACAATGAGATGAAGTTAGGGCAATTATCACGAGGAATGCGTGAAAAACTTGAAATTGCTGTTACTTTAAGTAGAGAAGCTAAATTGTATCTACTTGATGAACCATTCTCCGGAATTGATCCAATGGCTCGAAAGAGAATCATTAATTCAATCTTACTTTGGAAGAATCCAGACAGTACAATTATTATTTCTGACCATTTTGTAAATGAAATTACAACAATTTTAGATGAAGTAGTAATTGTGAAAGATAAAAAAATTGCTAGTCATCTTTCAGCAGATGATATAAGAGCACACGGAAAAAGTATTGAAGAATATTATGAAAGCTTATATGCAGATGAAGGAGCTGAATAACGATGACTACTTTTAAAGCACTATTTAATCAAATGGGTAAAAAGAAGCGTCGGAGTGTTTATCTATTAGCTCTGTTGCAATTAGTAGCTGCATCTATTTTTGCACTTTGGGGACTTTTTTCTAATGATGGATTTTCAAATTCAGATAAACCGATTGCTTGGTTTGTCATGGTATGTACTTTTGCTCCATTAGCTGACATGGCCTATGTAGTTCTCTCTGCTTGGCAAAACGAAAAAGAGTATAGCTCTCAGACTTGGCGTTTAGTTCCAATTTCCTCAAGTAAATTTTACTTAGCAAATATTTCTTCTGCTATTGTTAATGGGCTTTACTTGGTATTAATTCAAATTGGAATGGGAATTGTTACTTTTTTACCAGCCTTCTTAAGTAAAGATGTTAGAACTAATATTTGGGAAATTAACCGGGCCTTTGCTAAAGAAACTCATGCGGGCGACTTTTGGCAAAAATTTTCTGATTCATTTCCAATTGGAGAAATACTAAGTGCATTTTTAGCCTTTTTATTATTTGCAATTTTGGTTTATAGCATTGTGACTTTGCTCAATCTATCAAGTAGAACCATTACTGACTTTCTTCCTGATAAACATAGTAAGTTAATTCGTTTTGTCATTATGATTATTTTGATCTTTATCTTTATTGTTTTGACAAATAATCTAGGAAGTTTATTAAATCAAGTCCGTTGGGATGACACTACTAATAGCCTGATTGGATTTATAAGAAGTAATATTGTAATGGGACTTATTGATATTGTTTTAGGTTCAATCAACGTTTGGCTTTTAAAGAACTTCCACGAAGGGAAGTAAGAGTATATGGCAACTTTTTCATCAATATTTAAAGAATTGACTAAAAGCAAAGTACGCCTGGTGCGCCGATTAGCAATTTTACAAGTAGTTGTTGGAATTCTTTTAGGTTTTTGGGCACTCTTTAATTCAGCTTTTGAGGGTGAGAGTAAGGCTTATTTCTTAGTAGCTTTTCTGATGATCACGCCACTATTTGATATAGCCTACTTAGCTCTTTCGAGTCGAAAAAATGAGGAAGTCTATTCGTCTCAAACTTGGCGATTAGCTCCAATTAAAGAAAGTTCTTTACTATTTGCAAATCTTTTATCAGCTGTTGTTAATGGTCTTTATTTAGTAGTTTTGCAAATAGGTATGATTCTTGCTTCAGGAATACCTGTAATGGGAACAAATGAATTTTGGAAGACTACTTTTAAAAACTTTGGTTCAATCGGTGAAGGAAAGTTATGGCAAGAGATGCACGTAATGGATTTGTTATCTAGCATTGCTTTGATAGTTCTAATTGGTATATTCATTTATCTTGCTGTGAGTCTCGTTAACTTTACAGGAAAAATAGTTAGTGATTTTCTTCCTGAAAGAATAAGTAAGTTAGTTTATTTCTTAGTCGTGGTTTTATTAGGTTGTATTGGATTAATATTTTTGATTAATACTTACGATTTTATTTTGACTTCACTAACTGGCTTTTTGCAAAATGGGATGTTTTTAACTACTTTAAGTAAGGATGCCAGTGATGTAAGATCAGACCTAACGAGTAATTACTTAACTTTATTGATAGTTCTGGGTGTAGATATAATTTTAGTTTTAGTGAATATTATTCTACTGAATAAGTATCATGAAGCACGGATATAAGAAAAAGGAATAAGATTTTGGGTTCATATCATTTTTACCAAAACCTTATTCCTTTTTGTCTATTATTGAATAATTAAATTAAGAGTTAGCTTGAATATAATCTAAAACTTGTTCAGCTTCTTCTACGGTATATTTAGCTTCTCCAGTTTTCATTGCATGGAGTTTTTCAACGGAAAGATGACTTGAAAAAGCAAGAGCAGTGTCATTGACATTATTCTTAACTTCAAATTCAATAATTGCATCGGATAATTCTTCAGGACTCATTCTCTTGTTCACACTTTCTAAAATATATTAGTACCAATTTATTTGATTAAATGGGAAATACCGTAATTTTACCTCACCAATAATATCTTGTCTCTTGATAAATCCAATCATTCGGGAATCTTTAGAGACATTGCGGTGATCACCCATTACAAAGTAACAATTTTTAGGAACGCGTTTTACATGATAAAGTTGTTCTAAACTAAAATTGTTAGTGTAAAGCTGACCTTTGGAAAGCTTTTTCTTGTACTCAGTCAAATATGGTTCTTTAATTGGCTTCCCATTAATATACATTACATCATTTTTTGATTTAATGCTGTCTCCAGGCACTCCAATAATTCTTTTAATATATAGGGCACCTGGTTCATCTGGGGCTTTTAATATTACAATATCGCCCCGAGAAAGTTTAGAATGCCGTACTGCAATAACTCGGTCATTATTTTCAAAAGTCGGCTGCATCGATGGTCCACTGATAGTTTCATTAGCAAGTAAAAATCGAAATACAACTAAATATAATCCAATAATTATAATTGCTAAAATAAATACTTGGAGGAGCCAGTGACCAAAAGATTCAGCTGATTCGGTTTTATGTTTTGCCATATTTTTGCTCCTTAATTTTTGCATCACTTTTATTATACCTGTTTTTATTTCTTTTGAATGGTAAAATCATTGCATAAGGAAGATAGAAAATGAAGAAATATCAAACTAAACTCAACAAATTAGACGAAGAACTTAATTATTTACCTCTTCATGAGCAAGTTGTTGCCATTAATAATGTAATTTCTAATCTAGAAAAAGGAAAAATTTTACAAAAATCACCCAATTCACTTGGCTTTTTACCCGATAGCTTAGATATAATGATAGAGAATACGGGAAGCAGTGAGAAGGCGCAAGAAGCAAATAACTTGCTGAATAATTTTCGTAGCTTTCTCTCAAGAGAATATGGAATCTGGTCTTTGCCAAATTTGGAAACTGCTCAGTTAATCAAACAAGAATATAATGTTAAATCAAGCTTAGAAATTATGGCGGGAAATGCATACTGGTCAAAAGCCTTAAGTGAGGTCGGCGTAAAAGCGATAGCTAGTGATTCTTTTGCTTGGGCGAAAAGCTCAACAACAGGTGAATCTCCGATTTTTGAAACAGAAAATTTGGATGCCCTAAGTGCGATTAAGAAGCATCCCGAAGTTGACCTAATTATTTGCTCTTGGGCGCCCAATTTTGGGGAAGATGACGTAAATATTCTCAATTTTTATCGTCAGCTTGATTATCAGCCAGTTTTATTATTTATTGGTGAAAAATTTGGAGCAACAAATTCTACTACTTTTTGGCAAGAGGCAAAAACTACGACTAATAAAAAGGTTAACCGTAGTTTTCGACGCTTTGATTTCATTGATGAACTGGTGTTTGAGATAAAATAATGACAATAAAACGACTTATTCTTTTAATAATT
>DBFNNF010000180.1:0-6746 GCA_048407585.1 Lactobacillus johnsonii
CTTAATAATTTTAAAAATAATTCTTTATCTTCTAAAGACAAAAAACCATACAAAGTAATTCCGGTGTCTCTTACAACTTGCTCAACGTAAATTGTTGCAGGTTGATTTTCATCATAACTATAAGGAGTGGGACAAAGAATCTTATAGCCAACTCCGTTTACATCTAGAACGATATAAGCTGGATCAATTTTTGTTACTATTCCCTTGAGATATTCAAACATTTTACCTACTCATCTTTTTTAAACATCTTGTTAAGATCATTTTCGCTTAACTGGATAATAATTATTTTCCCTTCAAAATCTTGATAAGGATCACTACTATTTCTTAGTTCTTTTAACAACTCTTGTGCTTCAACTGGATTGAGCAGTCTTCTTCTAGCACTTTGACGCATAGTTATTTCACCAGCAATTTGCGCTTTAAGCTTAGAAATATCATGCTCAGTTTGATTTAAATATAAGTCCAAAATTATCCGGACATTTTTTTCAACATCGGGCTGAAGCCACATAGGATATGTTCTCAAGATCAGGCTATTTTGACCAAAATCTTCTAAAAATAAGCCAAATTCTTGAAGATTTTCTAGATTTTCTTTTAATTTCAAATAATCAACATTGCTAAAGTCCAAAATTAAGGGACTAAGAAGACCTTGCTGAGAAATATTTTCACTATTTAAATCTTGAAGAATTTGATCATAAGCAAGACGCCGGTATGCCGTAACCTGATCAATTAAATACAGATCTTCCTCATGGTGAGCAATCAAATAAGACTTAGTTTGTCCCATATAAGTCAATTCAGGTAGATTATTAGCTAAAATTTCATCTCCAGATGAGATAATACTATCATCTTTTCCTTGAATATCTTTTTCTTCATCAAAAGGACTCAATTGTACTTGTTGATTTACGTTGTCATCCCAAGTTGACGTAATCACATATTTATCATCATTACGCACCTGATCTAAGCTAACAAAACTAGCAGCAGTTTCATGCACTTCGGCACTTTGGTCAGCTTCAACTTGCGGAGTAAATTCAACAGGACGAGCAGTATTAACTACATCCTTATTTAAGTTGAATTTCAATTGATCAATATTAGTTGATTTTTTAGGCGTTAATAAATTATTTAACCCTGAATCAATCTGATTATTTTGTTCTAGTGCTTCAGAAATACTGGTAGTTAACAGACGCTCTAATTCTTGTTCCTTTGACAAACGTACTTCTTGCTTAGTTGGGTGAACATTGACATCAACTAAAAGAGGGTCAAGCTCAATCTTTACTACTGCAATCGGATAACGACGCGGTCTTAATTTATTGCCATAGCCAGCCATAATTGCTTGGGTTAAACGGTAGTTTTTGATATAGCGTCCATTTAATAATAAGGAAATAAAGTTGCGGTTCGACCGAGTAGTATTAGGGTCAGAAATTAGGCCGCTAATCTTAAAGTCCGGACTATCTCCCTTAAGGATGTTCATCTTTTCAGCAAGCGGACGACCATAAATATTAGCTATGTCTTGCCTTAAATCATCACGTCCATTGGTTTTTAACAAGACTTTCCCATTATTGGTTAACGTAAACGAAACGTCTGGATGTCCTAAAGCTAAACGGTTAACAATATCAACAATCTTTAAAATTTCAGTTCTTTCAGAGCGCAAATATTTTAAACGAGCTGGCGTATTAAAAAATAAGTCGCTAACTGTAATTTTGGTTCCTTTAGGCGAAGCTGCATCTTCTTGAAGCTTCTTTTCACTACCCGAAAAGATTGCTCGAACGCCACCTAAATTATCATTACTTGTCGTTACTTCTACATGAGAAACGGCTGCAATTGAGGCTAAAGCTTCTCCGCGAAATCCTAACGTAGAAATATTAAATAGGTCTCGTTCAGTAGCAATCTTACTAGTTGCGTGACGAGTAAAGGCTAAATCAATTTGATCTTTAGCAATTCCGCTACCATTATCTTGAACTGTAATTTGCTTTAAACCAGCATCAATAAAATCAATTCTAATCCGGCTGCTTCCTGCATCAAGAGAATTTTCACATAATTCTTTTACAACACTCGCCGGTCTTTCAATAACTTCACCAGCTGCAATCTGATTAGTTAGTTCAGGTGACAGTTCATGAATTTTACTCATGATTCTCAGTCCTTATCTTTCAATTCCTGCTGCCACTGAGCCACTAATTCCATAACTTGGAGAGGTGTCTTGTCAGCAAGATACACATTTTGAATCTCATCTAATACATCTTTTTCATCATCTGAAATTGCTGGTGCACTCGCTTCTTCAGGAACAAAGAGATCAAGTTGTTCACTAGCTGGTTGCAATTCACTAGCGCCTTGCTTTTCTAACCGCTTAAGCATTGTTGTTGCTTCACGCAAAACCTTGTGTGGTAAACCTGCTAATTGAGCAACATGAATACCATAAGATTGATCGGCAGGTCCTGGAAGAATCTTGTGTAAGAAAATTAATTTACCATTTTCTTCAGTAGCGCCAACGTGAATATTCTTTAAATGTGGAAGTGTTTGATCTAAATCAGTTAATTCATGATAGTGTGTAGCAAATAAAGTTTTTGCGCCAACCTTGTCATGAAGGTATTTAACAATTGCACCAGCAAGTGCCATTCCGTCATAAGTAGCTGTACCTCGGCCAATTTCATCAAACAAAACTAGCGACCGCTTAGTTGCATGTTGCAAAGCGTCGTTTGCTTCGCTCATTTCTACCATAAAAGTACTCTGGCCAGAAATCAAATCATCTGCTGCACCAATTCGAGTAAAAATTTGGTCAAAAATTGGTAAGGTTGCACTATCAGCTGGTACAAAAGAACCAATCTGCGCCATGATTGCTATTAAAGCCATCTGACGCATATAGGTTGATTTACCAGACATATTTGGTCCAGTAATCAAGAAAATATTAGTATCTTGATCCATCTTCACGTCATTTGGAATGTAGCTACCTGCAGTCATAACTTGTTCAACAACTGGGTGGCGTCCATTGACTACATTGATTTCTTGCTTATCAGTCGCAAAGTTAGGACGAACATAGTTATTTTGTTCACTAACTGTCGCAAAATTAGTTAAAACATCTAGACTTGCGATTTGTTTAGCTAGTTTTTGCAAGGCAGGGATGTACTTTTTAACATCTTCTCTCAGATTTACAAATAAGTCATATTCTAGTCCAGTTGATTTTGCCTCAGCTTCTAAAATTAAAGCTTCATGTTCCTTTAAGTCAGGCGTAATGTAACGTTCTGCATTAGTTAGGGTCTGCTTTCTAGTGTAGCGATCAGTTGGCACTTTGCTCTTGTTGGAATTTGTAACTTCAATATAGTAGCCAAAGACTTTGTTATAACCAACTTTTAGATTATTAATTCCAGTTACTTCACGTTCATGACTCTCCATTTCAGATAGCCACTTCTTACCATTATTCATGGCATCCCAGTAGCGGTCTAATTGTTCTGAAACGCCCTCTCTAATTAATCCACCTTCAGTCGTTGGAAGTGGTGGATTATCCACAATGGTGTTGACGATTAGGTCATGAATACCTTTTAGTGGATCAATTTGTTTAGCAAAGTTTTGCAGATGTGGATTACTTGTTTCAAGGAGTGCATTCAAAATTTCTGGAATTGCACCTAAAGAATGCGCTAATTGAAGCATTTCACGTGCATTAACTGAACCAAAGGCAATTCGTCCAGTTAATCTTTCTAAGTCATACACACCTTTTAAGCTGTCGATAACTTTTTCACGGGTAAAGTAATCATCAAGAAGGGCTTGAACCATTTCTTGACGACGCGTAATTTCTGTAACTGAAAGAAGTGGTCGCTCAATCCAAGATTTTAATAAACGTCCACCCATGGCAGTACTAGTTTTATCTAAAAGCCAGAATAAAGAACCCATCTTCTTAGATGTTTTAGCTGACTTAATTAACTCTAAGTTAGTTTGAACCGTGTGAGACATCTGCAAGTATTGCGTTGGTTCGTAGCTTTGAGCCACTTGTAAGTGTGCTAAGCTACGCTTTTGTGTTGAAAGAAGATATGCGACTAGTTGCTTAGTAGCTTTAATTTCTGCATCATTAGTTAAATTTTGAGCTACATAAGAAATTTCTGCATGTTCACCTTCAACTTCAACAGGTTCAGAAACAGTAATGTTAGCCTTCTTCAAAAAATCCTTATTTAAGTCAGTTAAGTGGCCATTATATACAACTTCTCGTGTTTGAAGTGACAATAATTCGTTTGCTACTCCTTCAAAGTCAGTTAGATGAGTAGAAAAAGTTTCCCCAGTGGATAAGTCACTGTAGGCTAAACCAAAGCCAGAATTTGTAGAAATAACAGAAGTTAAATAGTTGCTGTCTTTTGCTTGATCTGGCCGCTCTTGCATCATGGTACCTGGCGTAATTAATTGAATAATTCCGCGTTTAACCATCCCTTTAGCTTTTTTCGGATCTTCAAGTTGTTCACAAAGGGCTACTTTATATCCCTTTTCTACCAAAGTATTAACGTAAGTATCCACAGCTAAATGAGGCACGCCTGCCATTAGAATTGGATTTTTAGTTTTATTTGAACGATGAGTTAAGGTTAATTCCAGAATTTGTGCACCTTTGATTGCATCATCTTCAAATAATTCATAGAAATCACCCACACGATAAAACAAAAACGCATCAGGATATTGTTCCTTAATTTCGTAATATTGCTTCATCATCGGTGTTGTATCTTTTTTTGCCATTCGTTACCAAATATCCTTTCTTCCAAAAACCTATGTTCTATTATAACGTAAAAATCACTTAAAAATGTTAACTCTTGAGGCGCAAAAAAATTCTCCATGCCTAATTGCATGAAGAATTCTTCTAACATTAAATATATGCATTTTTCTGTAAGTTATACATTTCTTGATATTTTGCATTTTTATTCAATAAATTAGCATGAGTATCAAAGCCACTAACTTTTCCACTATCAAGAAAGAGTACTTTATCAGCAAACTTAACTGCAGACAGTCTATGCGTAACAAAGAAGATCGTCTTTTGGCTGTTTTCTCTTAAAAATCGTTCATAAATTTCTGCTTCACTCTTAGCATCTAACGCTGCTGTCGGTTCATCTAAAAATTCAATTTTTCCATCTGCATATAAGTCTCGTGCTAAAGCAATCTTCTGCCATTGGCCACCAGATAAGTCAGTTCCCTTTTCAAAATCTTTAGCAAGAATCGTGCTTAGTTGCAGATGATCATTAGCCAGCAAATTCTCTAGCCCTGCTGCTTTTAAAACATTATTTACTCGGTCTTTATTAAATGAATATCCCGTAATCACATTTTCTTTAAGCGTTAACTTAAAACGAGAAAAATCTTGAAAAGTAGCTGATAAATTTTTATGTAAGTCAAAAATATTAAAATCTTTTAAATTATCATCATCAATCGAAATAGCTCCAGTAGTCGGGTCATAAAATCGCATTAACAACTTTACTAAGGTAGATTTTCCTGATCCATTTTCGCCAACAATTGCGATCTTTTCACCACTATTTACTGAAAAACTAGCATTGTGTAAAACTTCATCATCAGAAAATGGGTACGTAAATGAAAGCTCCTTAACTTCAATCTTCTTAAACTCATCTGGAAATTCTTGCCTTCCATTTTCAAAATCATCGTGATATTCAAGAAAATTAAAGTACTTTTCAATCCACAGTAAAGAATCATAGAGCAGACTGCTATCTTCCACTACACGTGCCATACTTGTGGAAATATAGCCAATTACAGAAACAAACATTAACAAAACGCCAACTTCTAGAGCACCCGTTCTTACCGAGTTAGTAAACCAATAAAAACCGTAACCAAACACTCCAACAGTTAGAAGAACAAATAATGAACTAACAGCGAGTTGCTTTTTACGAATTTGATTTACATCCCTTTTAGTCTGCTCAAATAAGGTCGTGTACTTTTCAATAATTTTAGGAAACATATTAAAAAGTCGAACTTCTTTAGCATCCCTGCGGTCTAACAACAAACTACTATAGTAATGTAAGTATCTCGCATTTTTGCTTCTTTCAACCATTGTCTCAAATGATTGCTGCTTAATACGGTAATAAGAAATACTCTGCGGCACCATTACAACTAATAATAAAAGCGCCAGCCACCAATTATAACGAGCCAAGTACACTAACATAAAAGCTAACGTTAGAAACGACTGCAAAACTGATACTCCAAAAACAATCAAATTAACTGGACGCCAACTTGCATCATCTCGAAGCATTTGTAAATCATCAAAGTATTTACTGTCGTCAAAAATTCTAATTGATTGTAAATCTTCGGATTTCTCCATCAAACTAATGTTAATAAAACCTGTTAATTTATCAGTTAAAATTCCCTGCACCATTATTGATAAAGATGGTAAAAACTGTTGAAACGCAGTCGCTACGATCCAGACAATGATCATTTCCATAAAGGGAGAATGATTAGTAACCTGATCAATTACTTTTTGTCCAGCTGCTACAGCAATTAACGGAACTACCGCTTGCAACGGCGCTAATAATAAAACCAAAGTTGCAATTAGAGGTGCTGATTTAAAGAATAAATGATAAGTTCTAGCTAATTCGTTGAAGTACTGATTTAATTTTTTAACGTGATTCATTTTGTCCTCCTTGATGAACGGATTCAACAAAATGAATTGTAATTATTCTCCGCTCATCTATTATTTATTGTCTTGTAAATTTTGATGAGCATTTAATACTACTGTCGGCATAATTTAATCCTCCTTATTTAATATTTTTATTAGATTATACTATATA
>DBFNNF010000181.1:0-2118 GCA_048407585.1 Lactobacillus johnsonii
CATCTCTTTTAGCAGGATCTGAATCCAAGTGTTGTAATGTACGTCTTTGAATATCGTTTGTTTCACCAACATATACTGTATATTGTGAACTATCTTTATTCATAGGATCGTTTATGACATATACAGTAGGAAATTCTGTCAATAATACTCGCTTTTTTTTATCTGAAGCATATTTTTGATTAATCTTATCATTTAACTGACTAGCCGTTTGAATATTATAGCTAGTTTCATATATGATTGGTGCTTTTAATTCTTTATTTGCCAAAATATTAAAGTCTCTCTTTTATTCATAATCTTTATTACATACTCTTCTTAAAAGATATCATAATTGTATCTACTGATATACAAAAATTATAGTATTTTAGTTATTTTACATAATAAAAAATATGAACCAAATAAAAAAGCTGGCCAACAAGCCAGCTTTTCTACTACTCTTCACTATTCAATTCATCTAACATATCTTGCATATCAAGATCATCTGGTTGAATTTGCAGATACTTCTTAATCAATTCCTTAGTTGTTGGAATTTCACGCAATTCATAGAACAAGCTAATCATCTGTCTCAAGAAACTTGCATTATTTTGAAAGGCTGGATAGGCAAGCAAGAACTCACTCTTAGCCTTATCGTAATCCTCAAGTCTTTGATAAGAAACAGCCAAATTCCAGTGAGCTTGTGGCTCTAACTCTTCATCATCAAGATCCTTGAATAAGCTAATATTAGCCTCATCTTGATGCTGGTGAAGGTATAAGTTAGACAACTGCAAGCGCAAATCACTGTTGTCAGGAGCAACCTCAAGTCCCTTTTTAAGCAGGCGTTCTGCTTCATCCAATTGGTTCAAGTTAGCAGCAGCTTTGGCGCCTAAACTATACAAAACTTCATCCAATTCATTATAAGATAGACCAGTTTCCGCAGTTCTGAGAACTTCCTCATTATTGTCTTCAGCGGCATAAGCCTGCGCAAGAAGTGGATAGGCATTTACATAATCAGGTTGAGTTTCAATTACCTGGTCTAAATACTTAATTGCTGCCTTATTATCGTTAGCAGAAAGCATAATTAAGCCAGCTTCATAAAGAGCATCAATACTTAAAATATCATTTTCATGACTCTTAATTTCATTTGCTGCTTCTTCATACTCACCCAATTTAGCAAGACAAGCTGCAATTCTTTGACTTAAAACTACTTCACCAAAAGTCTTATTATTTTTAGCTAATTCACGGTATAAGTCTAAGGCTTCGCTGTAGTCACCGCTAAGGTAGTCTAATTCAGCCAAGCCAAAGTTAATGGCATCTTCATCAGGAGCTAATTTATGGGCTTCTAAGAGCTTTTGATGGGCTGTTTCAATTAGTCCATTACTTTGATAGTAATCAGCTAAATCAAGCAAACTTTCAAGATAAGCATCACTATCTGGCTTTACATCGTAAAGTAGCTGCAAGCCATCGTCTTCATCCCCATCATTTAACAAAATTTCAGCTAAATAGACCTTAAACAAGTCTTCTTTAGGAAATTGTCCAATCAAAAAACGGTAAACTTCTTTAGAAAGATCAGTAAAACCAAGATCAGTTAAGTTTTCAGCTAAAGAAGCAAGGATTTCTGGATCATCATTATCTAAAGCCTTTTTCAAGAGAATTCGATTATCAGAAAAATCATGATTTTGAATTGCATCTAATAGTTGTTCAGAATAAGTCATTTTTTCACTCTTTTCATTTGTGCTCTCACAATAATTGTACACAAAAAACGTGCCAAGCTATACAACTTAGCACGTTTTTATTTTGCTAGTAACTGAACAATTACTTAACAGCATCCTTAAGAGCCTTACCTGGCTTGAATGCAGGAACCTTAGAAGCTGGGATTTCGATTTCAGCCCCAGTTTGTGGGTTACGACCCTTACGAGCTGCACGGTGACGTACTTCAAAAGTACCGAAACCGATCAATTGAACTTTTTCACCCTTAGCAAGATCTTCTTGAATAGAGTTAAAGATTGCATCAACTGCAGCAGCAACTTCTTTCTTGGTTAAGTCAGTTTTAGCAGCAACTTCAGAAACTAATTCTGCCTTGTTTGCCATTCCACTTCACCTCCCAAAATGAACTAATAATATTTTTAAACAAAACCTTTGAAA
>DBFNNF010000182.1:0-9657 GCA_048407585.1 Lactobacillus johnsonii
TTTTTCAACTATAGATGGATTCCAGTAATCTTTTTTGGAATAGTAGGATTAGAAGTAAGTATCAATTTACTGGCAAGTTTAGATAATATCTCTTATCAAAAAAACTTTGATTATGCTAATTTCACTAGTAATGTTTCTCAAACTACAACCTATTTACATAAATATGACTCTGGCTTATATCGCACAGAAAAGACATTTACTCGTTCCGATGACGATCCATTCAGTAATAATTATTATGGGGTTAGCAACTTTAATTCTATTTCTGATCGTGCAGCTATTAATTTAGTAGATTATCTTGGGCTAGAAAACAATGATAATTCTTTTACCAATAATTTCGCTACCCCCTTATCCGATAGTCTTTTAGGCATCAAATATAATATTGTTCCCATTAAGAATAGGCGTAATTTGCCCGAAAAAGAACAAGTTGTATTTACGAGTGCTTTTTATCGACCAGATTTAGTTACAAATACAGTCGTTAAAAGTTTTAAACAATTACAAATTAGAAAAAATTCATCTGCTTTACCACTTATTTTTATTTCAAATACCCATCAGAAAATCACCTTTTATAATAATATGCCTGCTACAAATCAAAATAATCTCTTTAGCAGTATCGTTGGTAAAAACTATAATCTTTTCAATAGTTTATATCTAACAAATCCAAGCAAACTAAAAAACACTAAGCGTAGCAAGAATATCAATGAATATAAAAAGATTGATAAAAATAAAACTGCTACACTAACCTTTAATATTTCCTCATTTCAAAAGGGAGCTTATTATCTTGAGCTTCCCTCAAACTTAACTACTAATGTCACTTCTATTATTGTTAATAATCATGAACTTAATAATGATGACTTGGGAATTTCAAGTAAATTACTAAATATTGGCCACTATTCAACAAATACACCCATTAAAATTGTTTTCAATCTAAACACTGAAAATATCAATCTAAATGGTATTAGAGTTCTCCAATTTAGAGAAGATGAATTTAACAAAATTATCCGTAAATTCAACCAAAAGCAGCCAGTAACTTATCAAACAAGTCCTATTTCTTTAAAACTTAATTACACTGCACAAAAAAATGAAACTTTAAATTCTACCATTCCTTATTCAAAAAATTGGTTGATTTTTGATAATGGAAAACTTCTCAAAACCCACAAATTTGCCCAAACATTTTTAAGTACAACTTTAAAACAAGGTACCCATCACCTTACTTTAGTCTATGTACCAGTTGCTTTCTTAATTGGTCTTATAGTTTCGATTATCTCAGCCATAATTTTATTTATTTTCAAACCAAAAAAGGATTAACTTACTAACTTCTAAGTAAGTTAATCCTTTTTGGATACAGTATTTAAATTAGTTCAATGTCTTAACGTCATTGATAGTAACATCAAAAGTTCCGCCTGGAGTGTTAATAGTTACTTTTTCACCCTTCTTTTTACCAAGTAAAGCTTGAGCAATTGGTGAATCATTAGAAATTTTTCCATTAAGCGGATCAGATTCGTCAGATCCAACAATAGTATAGGTTTCTGGATCATCAGTACCTACTTCAGTGTAAGTAACAGTTTTACCAATAGAAACTTCATTAGGATCAACACTATCTGCATCAACAACTTGTGCATACTTAAGCATTTGTTCAATTTGAACAATACGTTGTTCTACAGCACTTTGTTCATCTTTTGCTGCATCATACTCTGAGTTTTCTGATAAGTCACCGAATGATCTAGCAACCTTAATTCGTTCAATAACTTCTGGACGTTTTACTAATTTTAAGTTCTTTAATTCCTTCTGAAGTTTTTCCTTACCTTCAGCAGTCATTGGATAAACTTTTTCTGCCATACTAAAAAATCTCCTTACCTATACCTATTTTTCTTTGCACCAAACAGCTTATGTTTTCTACCTAAAAAAGTCAACCATTTTTACTGGCCTAAACTACTATTTCGCTTCAAATGTTCATCATAGTTTTCGTTGTAGTAAACCTTACCAGTCTTAAGATTTGCAACAAAGTAGAGATAGTTAGACTTAATTGGGTTTAATACAGCACTAATTGAATCTAAACTTGGATTATTAAATGGTCCGGGACCGTATCCCTTATGAACATATAAGTTATATGGTGATTTCACTTTAATATCCTTCAATGATAAAGAATGTTTATGCTTATTCAATGCATACATTACTGAAATATCTGACTGAAGTGGCATATTGGCTTTAAGTCTGTTAAAGAATACTCCAGCAATCATACGCCTATCTTTAGTTTTAACACCTTCACGTTCTACTAATGAAGCTAAAGTTAAAACTTCCTGTACTGTTAAGTGCTTCTTCTTAATTGAACTGTAGTATGGTTGCAAAACTTGATCAGTCTTATCAACCATTTGGTTAACTAATTCTTTTAAAGAAGCTCCTTGATAAACATCATATTTTGCTGGGAAGAGATATCCTTCTAAATGATAGCGAACACCCTTACTGTTCATAGAACTAGTTAAAAGTTTAGGATATTGCTTCTCCAAACTCTTCATAAAGCTCTTATCTTTCATTAGCTTTAAGAAATCTTGTCGACTATACTTGGTATTCTTGCTAACTGTAGTAGCAATACTATCAATTGTTTGCCCTTCTTTTATTAGAACATGACCAACAACCGGTCGGCCACCTCCGCCTTGCAATTGACTAACAATTTCTTTGTTATGCATTGAAGGTGACAAATAAAAATTACCTGCTTGAAAATTTGTCGCACTATGACTCTTTAACCAAAAGTTGAAAACAGCTGCATTTCTAATAATCTTTTTCTCTTGTAAAATTTGAGCAATTTGACTATTAGTTGCTCCTGCAGGAATATGGACGCTAACAACATCTTCATCATACCGATTAGCTGGCTGCAGTGCATAACCTACATAGCAGCCTCCAATTAAGACAACTAAAACCAAAATTGCTCCTAGTCCACTAAGGATCCAACGAGTAACCTTTTTAGATGCCTCTTCCTCTAACTCATGATTTTTCTTTTTGTCTTGATTTAGCAAATGCTTTTCCTCCGAAAATCACAAAAATCTAAGACAATTATAGCAAAGCTCCCTAGAAAAGAATTAACGAACTTTAATCTTTAGACTTTCTTTCAGATCTGCTTCAATTTTTTCCATTGCTTTAGCTACCACTTCATCAGTTAACGTATCTTTTTCATTTAAGAAAGTTAAGGAGTAAGAGATTGATTTATGACCTGATTCAATTTGGTTTCCGGCATAAACATCGATTACTCGAATATCGTAAAGATATTTACCCCCATTTAACTTAATTTGAGCTTCAATTTGTGCATTAGTTACATCATTAGGTACTAATAAGGACAAGTCTCGTTCAATAGCTGGGAATTTTGGAGCTGCTTTAGCTTTCATCCCTTTATGAAGCATAGAAACAATTGTATCTAAATCAATTTCATAAACATATATTTCATTGCCACGTAATGCTTTATCAAGAGTAGTAACAGCATGTGCTAGCATTCCGATTAAACCAACGTATTGATCATTAATATAAATACCGGCAGTTCTAGTTGGATGCATTCCTTGAATGAGTTCAGCACGGTACTCTACATCTTCATCCTTGATACCAATTGCTCTAAATAAGTTAGTTAATTGGCCCTTTACAAAATAGAAGTCAATCTTTTGGTCTAAATGTTGCCAATTGGCTGCTAAAGTATGGCCTGAATAAAGAGCAGCTAAATGTTCATGTTCATTAAATGTATTATTTTCATGATCATAAACTCTGCCTTGTTCAAATAAAGCTAATTCTTTTTGCTTACGGGCCATATTGTAGCTTGCAGCATCAACTAATCCTGTTATTAGGTTTTCTCTCATAGTTGAACGACTTGAATTTAATGGCCATTGAACCTCAACTACTGGTTTAGGATCTTTAGTAAATGAAATTGCTTTTTCTGGAGAAGTCAATGAGTAGGAAATTGCTTCCATCAATCCTTGTCCTTGAACGATATCCTTAATTCTACGCATGGCAGTTTCTTTTGCAGAGTAACCACCGTGAGTTTCAGCTAAAAGCGGTTGGGTAGATTTTAAGTTATCGTAACCATAAATTCGGCCAACTTCTTCTACTAAATCTGCTGGAATAGAAATATCCCATCTTCTATTAGGAACGGTAACTACTAACTCATCTTCAGAGCCTGCAACAGTAAAGCCTAACTGATCAAAGATCTTTTCCATTTCAGCTCTGCTTAACTCAGTTCCCAATACCTTATTAATATAAGATACTGTGGTTTTAACTACTGAAGGGTTTCTTTGAGCATCAGTTGCTTTTATTTCACCTTCATTAACAGTACCATCTGCATCATTACGCAATAACAATGCAGCCATATCTAAGGCTTTTTGAGTATTGTCCCAGTTAACGCCTTTTTCAAAGCGACTTGATGCTTCAGTTCTGTTAGCGTGACGCAATGCAGATTTTCTTACACTGGTTCCATCAAAAATAGCAGATTCTAAGATTACATCAGTGGTATCGTCTTCAACTTCTGAGTTCTTACCACCCATGACACCGGCCATCATGACAGGCTTTTGACCGTCAGTAATAATGATGTCATTTGGATCTAATTCAACTTCTTTATCATTCAATAAAGTAAGCTTTTCATTTTTATTTGCTTTTCTAACTTCTAGTTTACCGTCCTTAAAAGTACGAGCATCATAAGCATGCATTGGTTGGCCAGTTAAAAGCATTACATAATTAGTAACATCAACTACATTATTGATCGGACGAATTCCTGCATTCCAAAGACGTCTTTGCATCCACAATGGACTCTCACCAATTTTTACATTAGAAACTTTTCTTAAGTAAAATTTAGGTGCTAATTTTTCATCAACCTGTACATCTAATTCCTGAGTCCAGTCAGGTCCATCTGCCTTAAGAACTACTGGTTCAACTTTAGGTTTTTCATCAATAATTGCACCAACTTCATAAGCGGCACCTTCCATTGATAAAGTATCAGCGCGGTTTGGAGTAATATCAAAATCTAAAATATAGTCGTCCATACCAAGTGCTTCATACACTTCTTCACCTGGTTTTACATCTGACTCTTTAGGGAAAACAAAAATTCCATCTGCATATTTTGCAGGAACTACCTTATCTTCAAAGCCAATTTCTTGAAGCCCGCAAATCATACCGTTTGATTTAATTCCACGAATTTTACCACGCTTAATTTTTTCATTTCCGGCAATTCTTGCCCCGTGTAAAGCAACAATAACATCTTCACCAGCTGCAACATTAGGAGCACCACAAACAATCTGAATTGGTTCTTCTTCACCAACATCAACTTGACATTTGTGTAAGTGAGTCCCTTCAATATCCTCACATTCTAAAATGTGTCCAACTACTAATTTCTTTAATCCTTCTGCTGGGTGATCTACAGATGCGATTTCAACACCAGTTCTAGTAATTTTTTCTCCTAATTCTTTAGGATCTTCGTCTAAATTAAGAAAATCTTTTAACCAATTATATGAAACAAGCATTAATCTTCCTCCTTACGGAATTGTGCCAAGAAACGTACATCATTAGTATAGAAATCACGAATATCAGAAATGCCGTATTTCAAAATTGCAAAACGATCTAAACCTAAACCAAAGGCAAAACCACCATAGACTGTTGAATCTACACCAGCATTTTCTAAAACATTTGGGTGAACCATACCAGCACCAAGTACTTCGATCCAGCCAGTATACTTACAAATTGGACAACCCTTACCATCACAATTAAAACAAGAAACATCCATTTCAACTGATGGTTCAGTAAATGGGAAGTAAGATGGACGAAGACGAGTCTTGCGATCTTGACCAAAAACGTGCTTGGCAATCATTTCTAGAGTTCCCTTAAGGTCTGACATAGTAACATTTTTATCTATTACTAAGCCTTCCATTTGTTGGAATTGATGAGAGTGAGTTGCATCATCGTCATCTCTACGATATACCTTACCTGGACCAACCATCTTTAATGGACCTTTAGAAAAATCATGCTTTTCTAAAACTCTAGCTTGATCTCCTGACGTTTGCGTTCTAAGTAAGTTTTCCTCATCAATATAGAAAGTTGCCTGCATATCACGAGCAGGGTGATCTTTTGGCAAGTTCATCATTTCAAAGACATAGTGATCAGTTTCAATTTCTGGACCTTGAACTACTTCATAACCCATTCCAATAAAGTAGCTTTCTAAATCATCTAAAATAATATTAATAGGATGCTTTGAACCTAAATGTCCCTCACGACCAGGCAAAGTAACATCAATTTTTTCTTCTTCTAATTTTTTGGCAATTAAAGTTTGTAAGAAGTTATCTTTTGCTTCATCTAATTGCTTTTGAAGAAGATCACGAACTTGATTTACTTCTTGTCCTACTTTAGGTCTATTTTCTGGGGCAATATCTTTCATTGAGTGAAGAATCTGGGTTAATTCACCCTTGCGTCCCATTAATTCTACTCTAATCTTATCAAGCATTTTTTGGTTTTCAGCCTGATTGATTTGATTCAATCCTTCTTCTTTTAACTTATTTATTCTATCGAATAAGTCCATCTTATTTTCCTTTCCAACAAAAAAAGCCCCGTCCCAAAAGGGACGAAGCTTCGCGGTACCACCCTAGTTTGAACTAGCACAAATAAAGTGCGTGTTCACACTCTTTTCGAATAACGGTGAAATACCGGAATTGATTAGATTCTGCTCCTAAGATGAAATTCATGCTTCTAACTTAAGTTTCTTCCACCAGTGAAACTCTCTCTAAAAAGCTATCCACACTACTAATCTTAATCATCGCATTTAATTATAATAGTATCTTAAAACTTTTTACCGAACTTTGCAATTACCTTTAAGCCCATTTATCAGCCCAATTATGGACTTGCTCAAAAACGGGTTGTAAATCGGCACCCTTTTGAGTCAAAGTATAGCTGATAATTCCACTCTTTTTGTCTACAGTACGGTTAACAATTCCGTCTTTTTCTAGTTCTTTTAGTCGTTCAACTAAAACACGGTCAGAGCATTTACTAATGCAACGTGCTAAATCCTTAAAACGCATTGCATTAGTATCACACAAAGAGCTAATAATTAAGCCATTCCATTTTTTACCAATAATTCCAAAAGCATCAATAAAATGCGAACACAGTGAATAATCTTCTGGATCCGGACAGTCAGTCATTTTAGTTTTGCTTTCAATTTCTTGGGACATATGTATTCCTCCTAAAAAATCAAAATAATTTTAAATCATCTATATTAAGATTATAGTGATAACACTTACTAAAAACAAGCTGCAAGCTTATGAAAAATGATAAATCATAATACCCGCTGCTACTGCCGCATTTAATGATTCTGCCTTTCCCTTTATCGGGATATAGATCTTTTTATCTGCTGTTTCAATTACCTCTTTACTTGCTCCATGAGCTTCATTTCCAATTACGAGCGCTAATTGAGGAACTGGAGCACAATTATTTAAGGACTTGGCAGTTTTATCAAGGATACTTACATAGACTGGAAGACCATTTTCCTTAAAACTACTAATAGCTTCTAAAATTGGATTTTGGATAATTTGAATATGGAACTGGCTCCCCTGCATACTACGCTGAACTTTTGGATTATATAAATCTACACTTTCTTCAGATAATACTACACCATCAAAACCAGCTGCATCGGCTGTACGAATGATAGTTCCAACATTTCCTGGATCAGTTAAATTATCTAAAACAACCCATTTTCCATATTCAAAACTAAATGATTTTGGTTGATTAATTGGTAGCACCATAAAAATATCTTGACTATTCTTAGTGCTACTTAAATGCTGAGCAATTGCATCGGTAATCTGGATAACTTTATCATCTTTTAATTTATAACTCGCCTCTAACTTTTCTAAGGCTTCTGCTGTTCCTAAAACATAAAGATAGTTTTCATGACTCTTTAAAGCTTCTTCAACTAAATGAAAACCTTCAATTAAATAGGTTTGGGTCTTTTTACGATACTTTTTTTGTTCCAGCTTTCTAAGGCTTTTAATTGTGGGGTTATTTACTGAGTTAATTTCTATCATAAATTTCTACTTCCTTCTAATCTAATATTTTAAATTACCTCGCCCAAAATTAACATGTTAAAATTTAAGTTAGAATACACAGAAAAGAGCGATAATTATGAAGACAGTCACAATGAGAGTTACAGGCTTAGTACAAGGGGTTGGCTTTAGATGGACAACTCAAATGGTTGCCCAAGAATTAGGAATCACCGGTACTGTTAAAAATAATCCAGATGGATCTGTATCAATTGTAGCTCAAGGGGATGAACTCCCTTTAGAGCATTTTATCAAAAAAATTAAAGCATCTCCTTCAGTTGCTGCTCATGTTGATCATGTAGATTTAAAGACAATTCCCAATACAGAAAAATTTACTCGCTTTAGTGTGGTTTATTGATACTTTAACAAATAACTAGTAAACTTTATTGCAGTAACAATAAAGTAGGAAAGGTTATAGTTAATGAAATCAAAAACTAAATATTTTAGTCTCTTTGCCATGATAACTGTGCTAGCACTTACCTTAACAGGATGTGCTAACAATGGTCATAGCATCTATCAAGCACCCACTAGTGGGCCATACGCTTGGATCTTTAGTCTATTTGGCAAACCAATTCAAAATATCATGTTGGCCGTTGAACATCAAATTGGTGGATCAAATGGAGCTGGCTGGGCAATTATTATCATTACCTTTGTTGTTCAGCTCATTGTTATGCCACTTCGCCTAGCTTCTCAGCGTAAAATGACTACCCAACAAGAAAAAACGCAAAAACTTCAGCCACAAATGAAATTGATCCAAGAAGCACTTAAGAAGCCCGGACTAACACAACCACAACAAATGCAAATTAGCCAACTTCAAATGCGTGTTTATAAAGAAAATAATATGTCAATGATGGGCGGAATGGGCTGCTTACCATTACTTATTCAGCTTCCAATCATGATGGGAATTTATCAAGCTGTAGCTTACTCTAAAGAATTAGCAGCTTCAAGTTTCTTTGGCATTTCTCTTGGACAACGATCCATTATCTTAACAATTATTGCAACGTTGCTGTATGTAGTTCAAGGTTATCTTTCAATGGTTGGTATACCTGAAGAACAAAAGAAAGCAATGCAAATGACTTTAATTCTAAGTCCAGCTATGACTTTCTTTATTAGTATTTCTGCTCCAGGAGCTTTAGCACTTTACTTCTTAGTCGGTGGGCTTATTGCTATCTTGCAACAATTAATTACTACTTTTGTTATTATGCCAAAAGTAAAAAGAGATGTTGCAGCTGAATTAAACGAACGTCCACTTAAAGTAGTTGTTACTCAAGAAACAATCGATAACATTCTTAACACTACTTCTTCATCAACTTCCACTCCTGAAGCAAATAAAGATCTTCATCAAGATTTACGTGCACGTAATGCAGGTAAACAAAAGCGTCCAAATGATTCTGACAAAGATTAATAAATAAAAAATAGGGAATCCTCAACGGATTCCCTATTTTTTATTTATCTGACTCAGATTTTAATGGCTGTATAATTTTTCCTGTTGATGAATATCTATGATATTCTATCGACAGGATTTTTTTACGTAAAAAAAGAGGCCATAGTCCTCTCTTACTTAAAATCCTTCTTCGACCAATTCAATTAAGTGTATGGAGATTTAAAC
>DBFNNF010000183.1:0-1852 GCA_048407585.1 Lactobacillus johnsonii
AAAGCTTGTGGCTATTGACATACCAATAATAAATAAGAGAAAATAGTTTTAATAAAAAACAAAACAAGTGTAAAAATGATAGTGATTTTATAATGTTAGATATATTAAAAGAATAGGAAATGATTTATGGCTTGGTTAAAAAAGAAACGTGAAAAGGCAGTAATTAACTTTATTGATATAGACAAAGATTTAATGAGTATTAGAGAGTCCGTTGAATTAAGTGGAAAAAGTGATGACCCCATCGAATATGATCCAACTAATGATATTAAGGACTTAGAAGGAAAAGGATACGTTTTAGTTAAGAACAATTTTAATGGAGATGGCAGTCAACCTTCTTATACCGAAGACACAAAGGTCTACTTAATAAGTTTTAAGCATGATGTCCGTCCGGTTAATCTTGATCATCCCTTAACTAAAATTCCCTCTGAAGAATATGACCATCCCATTACTTTTACTGTAAATTTTGAAGGAACTCCTACAAAAGTAAAGAAGAACATTCAAACAGCTCACTTATTTCGTACTTTAACTGCAGATAAAGTTACTAGTGAACGGATTGAAAATGGAAAGTATGATAGTGATTGGCAGTTAGATCGTCAAAAATTTGATGATGTAAAAGTTCCGGTTTTACCTGGAGTGCATGCAGATCAAAAAATTGTAGTTGGACCTAAGGTAGACGATGAAGATGTAGAAGTTTCAGTAACGTATCATTTAAATGGATATCTAATTCCCGTCGATGAAAATGGAGATGAAATTCCTAATGTTGGACCATATCAATTTGCAACTGATGAAAATGATCCAACTAAAATTGCCCCTAATCAAATTGTTCCTGATATTGAAGGATATACACATGCTCAAGAGGTAATCAGCCCCCAATCTCCAGATAAAGATATATCCATTATTTACAAAACTATTCCAAAGCACGATGCAATTTATCTTTCAGAGGCTGAAAATGACGAAACTACTAATCTTTCCGAAAAAGCTTCTTCTACTTATTCACAGCTTAAGGAAGATAATATTCAAGAAGCTACTACGATGGGAATAAAAGGTCAAATTGATGAAAAAGAAATAGAGCGTCGTATTGATGAACAAATGGCTATTGTTAACTTTATTGATCTAGATGATGATGGTAAACAAATTACCTCCTCAGGGCCGTTATATGGTTTACCAGGAGAATCTATCAATGACTTGTACAATACTGACGTTCCAATGACTGCTCTTAAAGAAGCGGGCTTTGAAGTTGTCTTTAATAATTTTGATGGAAATGGACAAGTTCAAAGCTTTAATCAAAATCATCTAGTAACTCAGATTTTTACGGTGGGTTTACGTCATATTAATTTAAAAGAAAAAACTGAATCTTATCATCCAATCCAAGAGCTTGCTCAAAAGCAAGAAGAAGCACTAAAAAAGCTAGAAGATTACCAGCCAAGTGGTAAGAGTAGTGATTTAGAAACTGTAACTGCAGTAGCTAAATCTACTATAGAATTGTTAAATAAATTCTTAGAAAAGAATCAAATTACTGATAAAGCAAACAATTCTAAATTAGAAGCATAGATAGTCACAGAATTAATAGTAAATTAAGTATTAAAACACTTAATTTACTATTTTTTTGCTCATAAGTAATTAAACTGTTATCAATCTGGAGAATAAAAAATGTCAATAATTGTCTTGTTTCAGATGAAAATGCACCATAGAATGTTTAATGTAAGCGCTAAATATTTTGAAAAGAGGATAAAAATGAAAAAGAACTATCTGAGTATTGATATTGGAGGAACAAATATAAAATACGCCGAATTAGATAATGGAGGGCATATTATTGAAGAAGGAAAAATAAAGACTTCTCAAAAAAAGGATC
>DBFNNF010000184.1:0-17013 GCA_048407585.1 Lactobacillus johnsonii
ATAAGTGCTGATACAAATTTATTACAATTTTTGATAGACTGAGATTAATTATTGATAATTAGGGTAGAGGATAAGGATTAATGAAACACCTAAGAATTTTAAGAAAAATTACTATAACAACTGGATTTAATAAATTTACAGCTTCTTTTGTTTCATATTTGCTTATTGCTAGTGGAATATTATATTTCGTTGAACCGCAACTGCATAGCTATGGTGATAGTTTGTGGTTTGCCTTTATTACTGCTACGACCGTGGGATATGGTGATATAGTTGCGACCACAGTATTAGGGAGAATTGTTTGTGTTACTTTAACACTTTATGGTCTAATTTTCTTTGGATGCTTATCTGGTGTGATTGTCAATTATTATAGTGAACTTAATAGGAAAAGATAGATTGAAATACTATGTTTTAAATGATGATACTGGTTAGGATGGAAAATAATAACTCTAGTTAAAAAGAAAGGGGATAGGATAGTTGAGAAGAAAGTTAACCTCAAAAAAAGTTTCTCGATGGTTGATTGTAGGAATAATTTTGATTTTGTGCGGAATAGTTGCTACAGTTTGGAGTGTTAATAATTCTAAAAAGAAAACTCCACATCATAAATTGAAGCCTCAACCTGCTTTAATTGACAACACTAGTACTCGTCCAGCTTCATATACAACTAAAGAATTCAAAAATTTATTATCCCAAAATTATCCAGATATTTATAAAAACTTGAATTTTAAGCAAAAACCAACTTTCTATGTGATTCCTGGTTTGATTCAGTCAGCAGCAATTAAATATACTCCTCCTGGTCAGGGGCAACCAGGGATTGCATATGATATGGATCCACAGGGCTTAGCGATTATTGACCATAAATATTTGATTATTTCAGCTTATAGTAAAAGCAAGACGTTTGATTCAGTTCTTTGGGTGTTAGATTTTAAGACTGGCCGTTTTGTAAAAATAATTGCCTTAAATAATATTGATCATGTTGGGGGAATTACTTATGACGAAGATCATAAGCGTCTATGGGTAGCCACTATTAATCAAGAGCAGCGAGCACAAGTTCAATCTGTAACACTGAAAGAAATTGAAAAATATAATTTTAAGAAACAGAAAAAGCCAATAAAATTTGAGCATGGTACTAACTTATCAGAACCACTTCGAACATCTTATATGACTTATCATAAGAATAAACTCTATATCGGCTACTTTGATAAGGTCCAAGGTGGGCAACTTTTTGCCTATAAACTTAATAAAAAAGGACTATTTAAAAAAGATAAAATGCAAGATGGTTTAGCTCTTCCTAGTGAAAACTGGTCAACTTACTCTCAAATTCAAGGAATTAGTTTTGATAGAAATGATATTTTACTATCTACTTCATATGGTGACTTGAATTCCCAGCTATTAATCTTTAAAAATAAATTGAATAAGCCAAACTATAATCTTGATCTTTCGGAAGCAGATAAAACCATTATTTTGCCTCCATATATGGAACAAATTATTGGTAAAGATGGTGAAATTTATATGTTGTTTGAATCTGCTACAGCATTGTACCGTCAAAATCCTAATTTACTGCATATGGATCGAGTAATTAAGTTGAAAGTTAAATTCAAGGGTCTCGAAAATAGTAAAGAATAGTTATCAAGAGGAATAAATATAAACATATCTTGAAAATTAAAACTCACAATTAAATTTGTAAGTTTTTTTCATGTTCTAAATATAGCCACTCATGTCTTTACTTTAGCCACTTATTAAAAATGACGATACAGTTTCGGCTTTTTTTGATTATTCTTTACTTAAATCAAATAAAGGGAAGTAATTACATGCTTATTGAAACTTATGGTTTAACTAAAAAATATGGCGAAAAATTAGCCTTAAACAATGTCGATCTTAAAATTGATCGGGGTCAATTGGTTGCCTATCTTGGAACTAACGGCGCAGGGAAGTCGACGACAATTAACATCTTGACGGGGCTGTTGAAGCCAACTTCTGGAACAATTACCTATGCCCCTAATTTGAAAATCGGAGTAGTTTTCCAAGATAGCGTCCTAGATAACAATCTAACGGTTAAAGATAATCTGTATCTAAGAGCTAAAATGTACAAAACTTTCTCTAAAGATTGGCTAGAACAATTAATTGAATTAATTGGAATAAAGAAATTTATAAATCAAAAATATGGAACTTTATCTGGTGGCCAAAGAAGAAGAGTTGATATTACGCGAGCTTTAATTGATCATCCAGATTTGTTATTTTTGGATGAGCCGACTACGGGACTTGATTTACAAACAAGATTGGTAATTTGGAATCTACTTCAAAAATTGCAGAAAGAACAAGGGTTAACGATTTTTTTAACTACGCATTATCTTGAAGAGGCGGAAAATGCTGATCAAATGTACATCTTAGAAAATGGTAATATTTTGGCTAAAGGATCTGCGAGTCAAATTAAAGAAAAATATGCACCAAGTAAATTGACAGTGAAGATGAAAGATAATAAACCACCCCTTCATTCTAAAACTCTTAAGGATAATAAATTTGAGCTCGATGCACTAGATTCAAGTCAAGTAATTGATTTTTTGATTAAAAATAAAAATCAGATTGAGGATTTTGAATATCACAAAGGCTCAATCAATGATGCATTTATCAAGATTACAGGAAAGGAACTTCAATAATGTTTGCGTTAGTTAAAAGAAATATCAAAATTTATTTTTCCAGTATTCCTGGTGTAATTATGTCGCTTTTGGGGGCTTTAATTGCGTTTTTTATATACATTGGATTTTTACAGAAAAATTTGGAAAGTTCCTGGTCTCAAATTGCAAATGTAAAGCAATTACTTGATTTATGGATGATGGCAGGAATTGTAGCAATTGCAGGGATTACGACTTCTTTTCAAGCACTAGGTCAATTAGTAAAGGATCGAGAAACGCGCACTGCTGATGATATGCGTTTGACTGATCTTTCTCTCTCAAAGCAAAATTTGGCCTATGTTTTGTCGAGTTCAATCGTTAGTTTCTTAATGCAAATTATCACATTTGTAGTGATGGACGTTTACTTTACAATTGTCGATAAGATTAATATCTCACTTGAAAATAGCTTATTAGCACTAATTTTTATGGCATTAGGAGCAATTGGAGCCACACTGCTCAATGAAATAATTGTTCTCTTTATTCATTCTTTAACTACCTTTAGTCGTTTATCGGCAGTCATTGGGGCAATTGCTGGATTTGCTGTAGCCACTTATATGCCATATGGAACTTTGTCTTCTACTGCGAAAAATTTGGTAAAATTAGTCCCAAGTAGTTATGAAGCTTCTGCACTCAGAAGTTTATTTTTAAATAAAATTAGTGAAGGTCAAATGCCAGCGAGTGTAAGAAGTACAATGGTTAACTATTTAGGAATTCATTTCAAGATTAATGGCTATCAGTTAACGCGTGCAGATACAGGCTATGTGATGATTGGAATGAGTATGCTTTTAAGCATAGTTATTGTTCTTGCTTCACTGGCAATAGGAAAGAGAAAAGTTCAAATTGAAAGTTAAGTTTCAAATAGACCCATCCTTGGAGGATGAGATAGAGGTTGAAGTTAGAGCAAGTGCAGAAAGTGGCACAGTTAAGCGACTAATCAATTATGTGAATAAATTTGGTAAAAGAGAGCGAAACCTTTTACCTGTAAAAACGAGTGATCGGATAGTTACAGTTAAAAGGGATGAATTGATCAAAGTCGAAGTTCAGGGTACCAGTATAACTTATTACACAGTTAGTGAAGTAGTGAAAACGACAGGGCGGTTGTATCAGGTTTTAGAAAACTTGAGTGATGATTTTGTACAAGTTTCACGTCATTCTGTTATTAATTTAAATTATTTGGAATCATTAGAAAGTGGTTTTGCTGGAAATATGGTCGCGATTTTAGCAGAAGGATTAAAGACTGATGTTTCACGTCGTTATTTGCCAGATTTAGAAAGAGAGCTGGGACTGTAAAATGAAATGGTTTGGAAAATGCGTAGATTATTTTTTCACAGGGATGGGATTTGGTGCAATTTGCTATGTCTGTATTATGACTTTTCTTTATCCTGGAATTGCACCAACTATTAGAGAAACGACTTCAGTTCTTATTATATCCGGCTTTATTGGACTCATTTCAATGATTTTTGAAACAGACTTACCTATGAGCATTGCCATAATAATTCACTTTGTAGGTACTTTTTGCTTATTTGTTGTGATGGCATTGATTAATCCACGCTGGGTAATTAATATTAGTACAATTGTAGTATTTGTTCTTATTTACGTTATAATTTGGTTCATTTGCCTTTTGGAACAAAAAAAGACAGTGAATCGAATCAATGATAGGATTAAGAAAAGGAATCTTAAACAAAAATAGAAAACTTAACTGTGAGGAAAACAGATGACATTAAATATTCGTACTGTAAAAATGAATGACTTAGATGCAATTGTTGAACTTGAATCAAGTGCTTTTCATATGTCCGAAGAAATGACGCGTAAAGATATGATTGGCCGAATTGAAAATTACCCAGATACTTTTTTAGTTGCGGAAGTTGATGGAAAAGTAGTAGGGCACATCTTTGGCCCAGTAAGTAAAGATCGCTATATTAAGGATGAGCTTTATTTTAAAAATCAACCGAATAATGCACAGTATCCTTATCAAACGATTTTGAGTTTGGCAACTAGAAAAGAATATCGTAAGCAAGGAATCGCATCAGCTTTAATTGAAGAATTGTGCAGGATTGCTCAAGTAGATAATCGAAAAGCAGTTACGCTGACTTGTTTACCTAAGCTTTTCCATTTTTATGAAACGCGTGGTTTTGTCAATGAAGGCAAGACTAGTGATGATATCCCGGATCCAGAAGATGTAAGTAGCTACAATATGGTGAGGAAATTGGAAAAATAAAAGCCTTTAAGACTACTAATATTTATAATTTTAGTTTACTTGTTATCGATTAAAATCTTGTTAATTGGTAGCAAGTTTTATTTTTATACAAAAGTGAGTTGACACTCATTTTTGTATAACTATAATAGTGAGTATAAACTCACTTAGGAGGCTAAAAATGACTGATGCAATAAATATTCAAAACTTTGAACAAGGATATGGAAATCATACGATTTTAAAAGATATTAATTTGAAAATGAAAGAAGGAGAAATACTTGGTTTGTTGGGCCCAAGTGGTTCAGGTAAAACTACTTTGGTTCGTTCTATTATGGGAATGCTTACACCAAAAAAAGGTAAAATTACAGTTTTAGGTAAACCGGTACCGGATCGTAAATTGTTAGCTCAAATTGGATATATGGCACAAAGCGATGCCCTTTATGGTAATTTAACTGCTTTAGAAAATATGAAATTTTTTACTACCTTAATGGGAGTAAAAAATGGGGAAGAAGCAATTATGCATGCTGGCAAAGTTGTTAACTTAGATAAACATCTTAATGAAGAAGTGAATGGCTTCTCGGGCGGGATGAAGCGAAGATTATCACTTGCTATTTCATTGGTGCCTAACCCCAAAATTTTAGTTTTAGATGAACCAACTGTCGGAATTGATCCAGCTTTGCGTCAGCAAATTTGGAAAGAATTGCATAAATTATCAAAACAAGGCACCACGATTTTAATTACTACTCATGTAATGGAGGATGCCGAGGAATGTTCACAATTACTTTTAATTAGAAATGGTGAGTCAATCGCTCAAGGCACTCCTTCACAATTAAAGAAAGAATATAATGAAAAATCTGTTGAAGCAGTCTTTCTCAAGGCAGAAGCTAGTCAGATGGAGGAATAACCATGAAGAAAATTAATGCAGTATTTACTCGAGTGATTAAAGAAATGCTTCGTGATAAGAGAACTTTAGTGTTGATGTTAATTGCACCACTTCTTATAATGACAATTATTAACTTCTTATTTAGTTCCTCTGCCACACAGGATGTAACGTTAGGTGTACAAAATGTTGACCAAGCAATTGTCAAAAAAGTAAAAACAGATCAGTTAAAAATCAAAGAAATTAGTAGTAATGAATCAGCTAGAAAAATAGTTAAAGATAACGATCTAGATGGTTTATTAAGTCAAAAAGATAAAGAGTTAACTATTACTTTGCAGAACACTGATCAAAGTAAAAAAGCGGTGATTTTACAAGGCTTACAAAAAGCGCAAGTGAAATTAAAAATGCAAGCAAGTAAATCAGTAATTAAAGCTCAACAAAAGGCTTTAAAGCAAATGAGTACAGAACTTGCTACTTTAATTAAGACTAATCCGCAATTAGCAGCGCAAATAAGTACGCAGAACGCTAGCTCACTAAAATTTGATAAAAGTAGCTATAAATTTAAGACTAAATATCTCTATGGAAATAAAAATACTAACTATTTTGATAGTTTAATGCCAATTATGATTAACTTTATTGTCTTTTTCTTTGTATTCTTAATTTCAGGGATGTCATTATTTGGTGAAAGAAATCGCGGGACGATAGGCAGAATTTTAGCAACACCCATTAGAAAAATCGAATTAATTATTGGTTATATTCTTGGATATGGTTTAATTGCTATTGTTCAAACAATCGAAATTGTTCTCTTTACTATTTATATCTTTAAGCTTGAAGTGGTAGGAAATATTGGTGTAGTCATTCTGATCAATTTGTTAGTGGCTTTTGTTGCTTTAAGTTTGGGGATTTTACTTTCTGCATTTGCAAATTCGGAATTTCAAATGATGCAAATGATTCCTTTAGTTATTATTCCACAAGTCTTTTTCTCCGGAATTATTCCAGTAGACACAATGCAAAACTGGCTTCAGTGGATTGCTCATCTAACTCCTCTTTATTACGCAAGTAACTCAATGTTAAATGTAATTCAAAAGGGTTATAATTTAATGCAAATAGGCCCCAATTGTTTGATTTTGCTGCTTTTTGGCATTATTTTCATGGTTGGGGCAGTAATCACAATGAGAAAATATCGTGAGGTTTAATTATGCAAGAAAACTTGTTTGAAAGTATGCTAGCTGGTTTACAAATTACTGATAAACAAAAAGCAGTTTTAAGAGCTAGTATGGAACTTTTTTCTAAAAAAGGCTTTGACCAGACAAGTACTAAGGATATCGCTAAAGCTGCTGGTGTGGCTGAGGGCACAGTCTACAAAAATTACAAAACTAAGCAGGCTATTTTAGACGCAATCATTGATCCTTTTATTGAAAATAATATTCCTTTGATGGTCCAAGACTTTAAAAATAAAATGACCAAATTTGCAGAAGAGTTGACAGTGAAAGAATATTTTAAAGCCATTGCTGTTGATAGATTTACGATGATTAATAATAATACGTTGCTGCTAAGACTACTTTTTCGAACAATTTTAGCTAGAAACGAAGCAAAGGACGTCATTACAGATAGAATTTTAGTTTTTATATTTGGTGATTTTGAAAAAGTAGTTAAACAATATCAAAATCGAAGGTTAATTGAAAAAAGACCGCTAGCAGATATTTTACATATTATTTTGGGTAGCTATATTTCTTATGCAATGCCCGTAATTTATGGTCTGGAAGAAAAGATTGATGTTGAACATGCTGCGGATAATCTAAGCTATTTTCTAGATAGGGCAGTAAGAGTAAAAAAATAATAGAGAAAATTAATCACCTAATTTATATATGAAATTTATGAAAAATTAGCTGAAACATGGTACTTTCATTTCCCCAGAAAAAACGCGGCTACAATTTGTAAATTTATTCCAGAAATTATTAAACTTAATGTGGGATAAAAATTTCCTTGACTAATCTCCAAACTGATTGATACAATTATTCAAAATCAAATACTTTTTAAGTTCAGAGGGTTTGTAAACTTATACAAGCTGGATAAGAGCGTCGCACTGCGGCGGGTTTCTTATCCAGCTTTTTTTGTTAAGGAGGATATTTTATGAAATTTATAGTTACACCTGAGATTTTTGAAAAATTACCTGACCTTTATGTCGGAGTTGTAGTGGCAAAGGAAGTTGATAATAGTCAGAATTATCCTAAAATTAATGAGCTTCTCAATAAATACATGAAATTCTCACAAGAAAAGTTTGATGGTGTGAATGTTAAGCAAAACGATGAAATTATTCCCTATCGTGAAGCTTTTAGAAAAATTGGCATTAATCCTAATCGTTATCCTTGTTCTGCCGAAGCTTTATTTAAACGTTTATCAAAAGGAAAAGATTTACCACATATTAATCCACTTGTTGATCTAAATAATGCGATTTCACTGAAGTACACGCTTCCCATGGGGACGCATAGTTTAGATGGGATTGAAGATAATATTATGATGCGTGTGGCTCAACCGGGAGATAACTTTATTCCTCTGGGGACTGATAAGGTAGAAGAACCTGATGAAGAGGAAGTTGTTTATGCAGTAGGAAAAGATGTGAGAACGCGTAGATGGACTTGGCGTCAAAGCGAACATGGAAAAATTACTGATCAAACTCGCGATGTTTTCTTCCCAATTGATGGCTTTACCGATGTGAATAAAGATACTGTAAATAAAGCACGGACGGATTTAGCGATGAAGATTGCTGAAATTTTTGGGGTAAAAACGCAAGTCGGGTATGTAGATCGTAATCATCCAGAATTTGAATGGGAGTAATTAATGGCGATAAAGAATAATCGTAGAAAGGTAATTTTAATGATGGCCACGCTTTTGCTAGGAAGTTTTATTACGACTCTGGCAGAAACGTTGATGAACAATGGTTTACCAATATGTGCATATGACAATCCACTATTTAAATATTGCTGGACTGCATTAAGCTTAGTTTCATAGCTACATTTACTTTTTCTGGACATAAAAAATGATCCTACTTTCATAGATAACACTTTTATATATTTGTGTTGTCCACTTAAGTAGGATCATATTATTACTCGGAAGTCCTTTTATTATTTAGTTAGTTTATGTACTTTATGAGCCAAAACCATTTCTTTATTTCGATCTTCATAAATTGCGTCCTTTACGTAGTTCCAAGGTGCCATCAAGCGTCCTTTATTATTCTTACGGAAAAGGAAATCAGCATGATGATTATCTAAATGCCGTAAATATCTTTTGGCATTTTGAATATGGGTATGATGCTTTAAATTTAACCTTGGTCTGAAATCGATGATTTTATGATCAGAGTTAAAGATTGGAGTAACTTTGTGATGCCAATCATCAACATTTGAAACATGGCGACTAACTTTTTTGCCTGCTTCAACAATATTTTCTTTAGTGGCTAAACTATTCCGATCTTTTAACTCTGCATGTGGATCTAGATAATAGTTGCCTAAACCATCTTGACGATAAAGACGTAATTTTCTGAATGATTTATTATTTTTGTCCGTCTTCACTTCAATAACGTCACCATTGGTATGGTTCATTAAATACATGTGATGTTTTTTAGTGTAATTTACACTTTTCATGATCAGAAATTCACCCCTTTATATATCTTATGAATCTATATTATAGACGCATTTTAAAATAAAGTATAGTGATTAAATTAGTACTTTAACTATTTGTAAGAATACAAAAAAGTTAATTAATGCTTCTAAAAAGAAAACAATAAAGACAGTTAGAGATTCATTCTAACTGTCTTTATTAAATATTTAAAAGTTAATTAGTGTTCTTTGCCGTCGATAATAACATGAACACGTGGGTTCTTAGGACCTTTAGCTTTAGAGATAACTCCTTTGTTAACTAGGTCTTCAATTTGATCAGGATCATAGCCTAACTTAGTTAAGATTTCCTTATTGTTTTCACCAAGGTCAGGTGCTCGATCATAAGATGGGGTGTAATTTGAAAGAGTAAATGGAAGACCAATAGTCTTGAAGTCGCCACGATTACCACCTTGATCAATAGTAACAATAGCACCATCTTTGTTTAAATCAGGATCATTTTCAAGTTCATGCCAGTCAAGAACAGGACCAACTGGAACACCAGCAGCACCGAGTTCTTTAGTTAAAGTGTATTTATCATATTGCTTAGTGTAAGCTTCAATTAATGGATAAAGTTCTTCCTTATGTAATTGACGGTGTTGCCAGTCAATGAATCTTGGATCTTCTTCCCATTCAGGATGTCCCATTGCTTCACAAAGCTTATCCCACTTCTTGTTTTCGTTTTGAACAACGATGTAAACATAAGCGTTTGGATCAGTTTCCCAACCTTTAGCCTTGTAGCACCAACCAATAACTTGACCACCTTCAGTGTTTTCTGCACGTGGAATTGCTTTACCCCATTTCCAGTCAGGGTAGACAGCGTAGTGAGGAAGAGCACCTAAGTTGTCTAACATAATTTGGTCACGTAATTTAATACGACAAAGGTTCAATACGGCATCTTGCATTGATTGGTAAACAAAGGTACCTTCACCAGTGTGTTCACGTTGAAGTAAGGCTGCTAAAATACCGATAGTTAAGTGCATCCCAGAGTTTGAGTCACCTAAGGCTGCAGCAGATTGAGTAGGAACATTGTCTTCGCCTTTATTCCAACCAGTTGCAGAAGCAGCACCACCGGCAGATTGAGCAACTGGCTCAAATGCCTTAACATTTTCAAAACGTGATCCTTGGTTAAAACCTTTTAATGAAGCATAGATTAATCTAGGATTCATTGCATGAAGCTTTTCCCAGCCAAAACCATTTCTATCAGCAGAACCAGGGGCAATATTTTCTACGAATACGTCGGCTTTCTTAATTAAGTCGTACATAATCTTTTTACCTTCTGGAGTCTTAATATCAACAGTTAAAGACTTCTTATTAGCATTTAATTGTAAGAAGTAAAGACTCCATGAATCCTTGATATCAAGTAATTCATTTCTTGTTGGGTCCCCAGTATTAGTACGTTCAATTTTAATAACTTCAGCTCCAAGCCATGCTAAGAGTTGAGTACATGAAGGGCCGGATTGAACTTGAGTCCAGTCAACTACTTTAATTCCTTTTAATGGAGCATATTCATTTTGTTCGTTTTTTTCGTTCTCACTCATTTTAATTACTCCTTATCAATTTTTTCTTGTTCAGCTTCTTCAAGAGGCTTTAAGTTTAATGATGGGTTCAAATTACCAATGTGACCTGATTCTTTACCCATTGATGGATCGATTTGGACATCGATAACACTTGGACGTCCTGATTCAACTGCTGTAGCAAAGGTATCTTTCATTTCTTGATAATTAGTTACGTAATAGTTATCACCACCAAAAGCTTTGGCAATTAAATCATATCTGCCAGTTGGATCAAGTGTTGTTGGGCCCAATTGATCAGGAACGACATTATCAACACCATTATAGATACCACCGTTATTAATAACGACAACAGTAATTGGTAGGTTGTACCGACACATAGTTTCAACATCCATACCATCAAAACCAAATGCACTGTCTCCGTCTAAGGCAACAACATGCTTACCAGTTTCGATAGCAGTGGCAATAGCATAACCTATACCAACACCCATTACTCCCCAGGTACCAGTGTCGAGTCTGTGACGAGGAAGTTTCATACCGATCATGTCTCGGCCAATATCAAGAGTATTAGCACCTTCACTTACAAGATAAGTATCTGGATGTTCTTGGAAGTACTCGTTAATAGGTTCGATAGCGCCGTAATAACCGAACTCAGGATTAGTTTCACCGGCTTTAATTCTTTTAGCAAATTTTGCATCATTCTTTGCAGTATCTTGGGCAATAGCGTCAAGCCAATCAGAAGGTACTTTGTAACCAGTTGAAGTAAGAGCTGGGACTAACTTGTTTAAAATAGAGGTTAAATCACCTTGAAGTGGGGCAGAGATCTTTTGTGAAGAATCAAATTGAGTTGCATCGATATCTAATTGGATAAATTTAGCATCAGGGTTAAATTGTGGTGCATCCCCGTATGAAAGCATCCAGTTTAATCTGGCACCAATTAAAATTACAACATCAGCACCCTTTAATGACAATGAACGAGCTGCAGCTGCAGAGTGTTTATCATCATCAGGTACCAATCCCTTAGCCATAGACATTGGTAGAAATGGAATATCAGTTTTATTAATTAACTCTTGGACTTGTTTTTCAGTTCTGTCATAAGCAGCACCTTTACCAAGAATGATTAAAGGCTTTTTAGCTTGTTTAATGATATCAACTGCACGATTAATTGCTTCATCACTTGGCTCTTGCAGAGGAGCTGGATCAACTAATTTGTAGACTCCCATATTCTTTTCACCGAGATCATTGTTGAGTTGAGCAATAGTATCAGCTGGTAAATCAAGATAAACACCACCTGGTCTACCGGAAACAGCAGTACGAATTGCACGAGCAACTGCCAAACCAACGTCTTGTGCTCGATCAACACGATATGCCTTTTTACAGAAAGGTTTAGCAACGTTGTATTGGTCTAATCCTTCGTAGTCACCTTGGGATAAATCAATAATGTGGCGTTCTGATGATCCAGAAATCATAATTAATGGGAAACAATTCTTAGTAGCTTGAGCTAAGGCAGTTAATCCATTTAAAAAACCTGGAGCAGATACAGTCATAGCTACACCAGGTTTTTTAGTTAAAAATCCAGCAGCTGCGGCGGCGTCTACGGCAGAGTCTTCGCGACGAAAGCCATAATACTTCATTCCCTTTAATTCAGCTAATCTTGCTAAATCTGTAATTGGGATTCCCACAACTCCGTATAGGTTGTTAATACCGTTTTTTTGTAAAGCGTCAATTAATAAACTGGCACCCGTTCTACTTAGAGAGTCATCTACCATAACGTACCTCCATGGTAATGATAAATATTACTTTTTTATATAAAAGCGCTATTCCAATAAGGGATGCGTACACCTAATTTATAGCTTTTTTTGAATTGGTTAGCAAGAAAAATGATATAAAAAAACTTTTATCTTAAGATAAAAGAATGGATGAAATACATACGTATATGTTAATAATTTTCTTTAAAATTAACGGTATTAAGAAGGTTATTAAGCAATTAATGTATAGAAAATTAAAAATAACGATTTTAGTTAAATTCGAAAAATCTTTCGCTTGCTTATATCTGGATTAAGTTTATATTTAAGATTGCGATGAAGAATAATTTCATCGGGAAATATTAGACTGGTCAGATTATGAACGAGGTATAGAGATGATTAGTATCTTGATCAATGACATAATCCCAATTTTGGTGATTATGTTACTAGGTTATCTCTGCGGAAAGTTTTACTTTTTCGATAATGATCAGAGACAAGGATTAAATAAATTAGTTCTTGATATCGCATTACCAGCAGCTTTATTTATTTCAATTGTTAAAGCTACCAGAAAAATGTTTGCGCAAGATATCGTATTAACGTTAATTTCAATTGTTGGTGTTGTGGGACTTTTTATGTTGAGTTATTACTTAGATAAGTTATTTTTCCACAGAACTACGCAACAAGCTGCAGTTTGTGCTTTAATTGCGGGTTCTCCAACAATTGGTTTTCTTGGTTTTGCAGTACTAGATCCCATTTATGGAAATAATGCAACAACTAACTTAGTTATTGGGATTGTCTCAATTGTTGTTAATGCAATTACTATTCCATTAGGTTTAGCCTTAATTAATAAGGGTCAAGCCTTAACAAAGAAAAAAGCTGCTTCTGATCCAAATAATAAGGGCACAAAAGTAGAAGTAGAAGACATAAAGGGAAAAGGGCTAAACAAGACAAAGAAAAAGGTGATGGTAACTATTCCCGATGGAGTACCAGTTACTGATGCGGAAGCAAAAGCCTTGAAAGAAAAAGGTATAGAACGTGAGATTGATTTAGCACGTGCGGAAATTGCTGATCATGCTGATGAACCGCATAAGCAAATGAATCCAACTGTAAAATCTGTTATCAATGCCGTTAAACAGCCAGTTGCTGCAGCTCCACTACTTGCGGTTATTTTGGTGTTAATTGGTATTAGAATTCCTACTTCTTGGGCACCAACCTTTGATTTGATTGCCAAAGCAAATGCTGGTGTTGCAGTTTTAGCAGCTGGGCTAGCTTTATCCACAGTTAAGTTTTCAATTGATAAGGAAGTTATTTGGAATACTTTCTTTAGATTGTTCTTAACCCCAGCAGTAATTGTTGCAGCTGCTTATATTTGTGGTATGGGATCTGATCCTACTAAGATTTCAATGCTTTGTTTGGCAACTGGATTGCCACCAGCATTTTCCGGAATTATTATTTCTAGTCGTTACAACATTTATGTTAAGGAAGGTGCTAGTTCAGTGGCTGTTTCAACAGTATTCTTTGCAGTGAGTTGTATCTTCTGGATCTGGCTATTACCAATCTTGGCACATATGTTTTAAATAAAAATTATGGATATAATTAAGGGATAGGGCGAGCGTCCTATCTCTTTTTTTGTGAAGGAATTAAGCTATGATAGATAATAAAAATTTGTTGAAGCTCTTAAGAACTGAACTTCAAAAGATGAATAACGGTGATAAAATTAAATTTTTAACTTATAAGAAAGATCGAAGCATTCTTGTGGAAAAGGGCGGAGATACTTTTACAATAATTGAAAATGGATATCGCCAAATGGTGTGGGAAAATTTAACTAAAGTAGAAGTTTTAAAGAGAATGAAAAAGTTACAAAAGATAGAATTCCCAAGAAGTAACAAATTATATTTAAGTAAGTAAAATGACAGACTGTAAAAGCTACAATCTGTCATTTTTATTTACATTCTATTTAATTTTAATATCTCCATCTTGTGTAGAAGCTGTTAAGACATTAGCGCTATTTTTATTCTGTGTAAAAGTATCGCTAGATGAATCACCTTTAACTTTGATGTCTCCATCATCTACATTAAGGTTATAGCCACTAAAATTAGACGTAGAAATGTGAATATCTCCATCATCTGTGTTTATCTTAAATCCATTTTTACTATTTAGTTTGTTGATAGTGATATCTCCATCGCTAGTATTAATTTTTCCGCTTGGAGATTTTAAATTGTTAATATCAATGTCTCCATCATCAGTATTCAGAGAAATAGGATTTGTGGTAGCGATGTTTTCAACTTCAATATCCCCATCATCTGTTGAAAGATTTAAACTCTTCAATAGGTGCTTTGGTACGGTAATGGTGATAGTAGGATCTCCGTTAATGCGGTGAATACCAGAGGCTGATTGTTTAATTGTTAGACTACCATTCTTTCTGCTAACAGTAGGCTTTAAATTCTTAGGCCCTTCGTATTCAACGTTATATTTATCGCCATATTTAACAGAAATGTCTGTTGCGGTAGCTGAGACTTCTAGTTGATTAAAACCTTGATTACTAATAGTAGTTTTAATTTCCGGTTTATTGTTATTGTTGTTAGAGATAATAATGCTACAAGCTGAAAGAGTCAGTCCAAGAGAGAGTAGCATAAAAATTAAGGCGAACTTTTTACTAATATTTTTCATAAAAAACTCCTAAGATAATAGTTAGGACTAATTATCTTATATTTATTGAGTAAAGTAAATTTAAATGAAAATTGGAGGGAAAGACAATGAAAAAGATGCCACCAATTCAAAAAATTTTAGAAGCTTACACAGCAATTGTGGATAAACATGTGGAATTAAAAAATAATGAAGCTTTGGTTACTTCATCAAATGGTGCAAAGACCTATATGGTAAGCTGGGAGGATAACATTTACCATTCAAATGACAATGCGACTTATTGGCAAGGTTATGCAGGGTATCCGATAATTGCAGTTTTGATGTTGCAAGGGAAAATACCCTTTGATCAAAAATTAGCCGATAATTTTGCATCAGTTAACTGGAATGAAGTGAATGCAAAATTTAAACGTAACTATGCTAAAGCAGCCTCTGAAGTTATCAAGAAAAAAGGATTAGATGAAAAAGAGGTTATGGCTGAACTTGAAAAGGTTTATGGGGCTTTAAAGGATTTACCAATCACGATTAAACGCGGCTCTCTTCGTCCACCTAAAGCTAGTAAGTAATTAAGAATTATGGGTTGTGCCCCAATCATCCATCGCCTTAATAACTGGAAAAAGTGTCTTTCCTAAATCAGTCAAGGAATATTCAGTTTTAGGAGGAACTACCGGATAAACTTTCTTGTTAATAATTTTTGCTTTTTCTAAATCTTTTAATTGGAGAGCTAACATTCTTTTAGAGCAGTCAGGAATTAATTTCTGTAATTCGCTAAAGCGACATACTTTTCTTTGCAATAGATAGTAAATGATAACACTTTTCCACTTTCCGGAAATTACACTTAAGGTATTTTCGAGTGAGCAACTAGAAGCAGATAGGTTTTCCATTAATAACGTTCCTTTCTGGTGAATAAATTGTGACTAGGTGAAAATAAATTCACGTCTTGTTACTTTTTAAAAGTAAGTTACTATAAGTAAGTGAAATATATAAATACATTAACTTGTAAAACTTATTTTGTAAATAGAGAGGTACAAGCATGAAATCAGAATTTAATAATTTATTAGCAAAACGTCGTTCAATTTATGCACTTGGGGATAATGTGAAAGAATCTCCTGAGGATATTTATACTTTGATTAAGGATACGGTTCGCAATTCTCCAACTGCTTTTAACAGTCAAACTGTGCGTACAGTTGTTTTATTTGGAAAAGCTTCAAATAAGGTATGGGACATTGTTGAAAACAGATTAAAATCTGAGGTACCTGACGAAGAAGCCTTTGCTAAAACAAAAGAAAAAATTGCTACTTTTAGAGCTGGATTTGGCACAATTCTTTTCCTAACTGATACAGCAATTGTGGAAAAGTTAGAAAAGGATTTTCCTCTGTATGCAGATAATTTTGCTGACTGGGCAGAACAAGGCATTGGCGGAGCACAACAAGCTGTTTGGGCTGCTTTAGCTGAACAAAATATTGGTGCAAGTTTGCAGCATTACAATCCATTAATTGATGATGCAATTCATGAAGCCTTTGATTTACCTAAAGAATGGAAGCTTCGTGCACAAATGCCGTTTGGCTCTATTGAAGCTCCAGCTGGTGAGAAAGATTATCTTGATGAAAATGAAGTATTTAAGTTGATTAAATAATAAAATACATTTTTTCAACTAATTTCATTAGGGTAAGATATTGATAAATTTGAACAAGTGAAGTGAGAAGAAAATATTT
>DBFNNF010000185.1:0-6336 GCA_048407585.1 Lactobacillus johnsonii
TAATTAAGTTGCTTAGTCCATTTTTTAATAAAAACTGGATTTTTTTCTTTTAATAAAAATGGGCCAAATTCTAATTCTTGGTCAGATAAATTATGTTTAGCTTCAGTTAACTTAGCCTTTATTATTTCATAAATGTGGCCAGCTACTTCGATAATCTTTTCTTCTACTATCTCATACTGATGGTCAACGAGCCATTTTCTGACTAAGGGTTCTCCAATATTAGCTTCTAAAATTAAAGTAGGATAGATCTTTCCCTCTTGATGGGCAGTTTCTAACAAATTAGTCATAAGCTTTCCACCCATTCCAGCGATTACGACTGTATCAATTTGATCGCTCCTCTTTAAAGTTTCTAATCCAGAGCCTAATCTTGTCTCAATCTTATCTTCTAGTCCTGCTTGTTCAATATCTTGTTTTGCATTATCTAATGGGCCAGCTGCAACATCACTTGCAATTGCAAAATCTATTTTTCCTTCTTCTACTAATGCAATCGGTAAATATGCATGGTCAGTTCCAATATCTGCTACTCGACTTTGTGGATCAACCATTTTACCAATTTGAGCTAGTCTTTCTTCTAACACACTCTCACCTCTTATTAAAAATTTTAGCATAGATAATCAAAAACTTACTTGAAAAAATTTTCAATCATAAAAAAAGCAATAAAGGCTAAATTAATCCTTTATTGCTAAAAACTCAATTATATTTACTTGTTAATAATGATATCTGATGGCTTAACATCATCACCAAAGTAAGGCTTTAATTCTTGGTTGTAGTCATTAACAAAGAAACCATCCTTGTTAAGCTTATTAATGTGCTTATTGGTCCAGTCAAGAAGTGACTTATTGCCCTTCTTAACGGCAGGAGCAATGTATGAATTTGGTCCTAAGTGCTTGATACCAACAGTATACTTAGGATTGTTCTTTACCCAAGCATATAAGTAAGAGTTGTCATCAGCTAAGGCTGCGGCACGACCATTCTTCATTGCGTTAAATTGTTGAGTCTTAGAATCAAATTTCAAAAGATCAACATCTGGTTGCTTACTGGTGAAGTAATTTTCAGCAGTAGTACCCTTAGTTACAATAACTTTTTTACCCTTCAATTGGTTCACATTAGTAATTGGCTTAGACTTAGGTGAAACAACACCAACTGATACTTTCATGTATGGCTTAGCAAAATCTACAACTTGCTTTCTTTCTGAAGTAACAGTGAAGTTGGCTAAAACAATATCAGCCTTGTTTGCATTCAAAGTATCAACACGGTTATTAGCGTTTACTTGAACAAACTTAACTTTAACGCCCATTTCTTTAGCTAATTCACGAGCCAAGCGAACATCATATCCAACGCGCTTACCATCTTTATTAACCCAACCATATGGTGGTAAATCGCCAAATACGGCAACCTTCAAAGTGCCACGTTTCTTAATTGCAGCAACTGAGCTAGGATTGTTGCTTGAGGAACTACTGCTTGAATTATTTGAGCAAGCAGTTAAAGTCACAGCTCCAACAGCTAAAATTCCAACGGCAGCAATTAACTTTTTAATAAATTTATGTTTCTTCATTTTTTACTCTCCCTAAAATTCCATACTTTCTAAAAATTCTTCTGCTCTCTTTGTTTTGGGATGCTCAAAGAATTCTTTCCCAGGTGTATCTTCTACAATTGTTCCATTTTCTAAGAATAGGACTTGATCAGCAATCTGCTTAGCAAAGTTCATCTCGTGAGTAACGATGATCATGGTCATATGATCTTCATCAGATAATTGCTTGATTAATTCTAAGACTCCTCTAACCATTTCTGGATCAAGAGAAGCAGTAACTTCATCAAAAAGCATTAAATCTGGATGAAGAGCTAAGGCACGAACAATCGCAATTCTCTGTTTTTGCCCACCTGATAATTGACGTGGATAGGAATTAGCATATTGCTCTAAATGCACTCTTTTTAATAGAGCTTTTGCTTCTTTTTCAACCTCAGCCTTAGATCTCTTTTGAACCTTAACTGGACCAAGCAAGATATTTTCTAAGACCGTCATATTTGGAAAAAGATCATAACTCTGAAAAACCATCCCAATTTTTTGGCGAAGTTGTTGCCAATTCTTGGCAGTTGGAATTACTTTCTTTCCTTCAAAAATAATCGTGCCGCTCTTAAATTCTTCCAAACCATTTAAACAGCGAAGTAAGGTACTTTTACCAGACCCAGAAGGTCCAAGTAATGTTAACACCTCTCCCTTATTTAGAGAAAAAGAAATATCATGCAATACTTGCTTATTTCCATAAAACTTGTTTAAATCTTCGACTTCTAATATTTTTTCAGTCATCCCTTACGCCTCGTTTCTCTTACTCAATCGTTTTGCCCAAAGTGATAAAGGATAATCAACGATGAAGTATAAGAAGAAAATCAATCCATATACCCAAAAAACACCGTTAGGATTAGTTTGATTATTTGCTTCAACAATTTGTTGTCCAACATTGATAACATCCATAACACTGATCATCATCAATAAAGAGGTTGTTTTAATTACTCTTGTAGCTAAATTAATTGTTGCAGGTAATTCTAATTGAAAAGCTTGAGGCAATAAGACATAGATAAATAATTGCCACTTGTTTAAGCCAAGAGCCAAGCCTGATTCCCGTTGAATTTTTGGTACCGAAATCAAGGCTCCGCGAACAATATCACTAAATTCAGCTGAAACCCATAAAGCAAATGCAATCACGGCCATAACAGATGCCGGCCAATTCAAGTTAAATTGTCTAGGCAAAATATAATAGAACAAGAATAATAAAACTACGGTTGGCACTATCCTGAAGAATTCTAGATATATTCTAAAAATCACTTTTACTAAGCGACTTTTAGATGTTCTTAAAACACCAAATAATGCCCCTAGTGCCAAGCCAATTATTAAAGAAAGAACTGCAATCCAAACACTTGTCCAGAGACCACCCAGCAAACGGGTAAAGTTTCTTCCTTCGAATAAAACATTAATCCCCGAATGTCCCATAGCGAACTCTCCTTTCAAGCCAAGTTAATAATAAAGATAGTGGAATTAAAATTATTGCATATGCAATTACTAAGACAAATAGATATTCATTTGAATGGTAGTACAAGCCAATCAAATCTAATGCTGTATTAGTTAATTCCGGAATAGCAATTACTGAGAAAATTGATGTTTCCTTAATTAAGAAAATTATATTTGCGGCAATCGCTGGAACACTTAAGGCAAAGCCTTGTGGAAAGACCACATAACGGGCTAATTGCCATTTTGACATTCCAATTGCTTCACCAGATTCAATTTGATTTTTACTAATTCCATCAAATCTACCAGTAAATCCTTCGGCCATATAAGCTCCACCTAAAAATACTAAACCGATTAAACCACAAGTAATGGCGCTCATCTTTAATCCAATTACCGGAAAAGCATAGTATAAGAAGAAAAGCTGGATTAATAGTGGTGTATTTCTTGCAAGCTCAACATATGCACTTACGATCTTATCAATTACAGGAACATGAAAATATTGAATCAAGCTACAACAGAGCCCAACCACCATCGCTCCAATAATTCCAACAAAGGACATCCAGACTGTTACCTGGAAGCCTTTGACAAATTGTGGCAAACTTTGCTGAATAATTGCCCAACTCATATTTTCCCTTCTTTCCAAAAATAAGTAACTGTTAACATTATAGACTTACTTTAAATCAGTTACAATAGGTAAGTATATTACTTTCTTATATACTAGTATTCATTTTTGTTATAGTAAAAAAGACATACGCCTTCCCCTCTTCCTTTTTAGATTCTTCTCTAAAAAGGAATTGGGTTTACGCATGTCTTTTTAATTACTCATATTATAAACTACTTTACTTAGTCTTAGATATCTGGATACCATTTGGATATAGTAGCTCTCACTTCTTTGTTTCCAGCATAGAATTCTTTGAAGGCATTTGTAGTCTCTGAATCTTTTTCCACTCCCTTACATTCCATATAGTTAGGAATAAGAACATGATAAGGAAGAGTTATTTTAAATTCATCTTTTTTCTTACTTTGGCTTATAAAGTTATTAACTTGGTCACTTGTGTCAGTTTCTCTAAAAGCAAAAATTCTAGTTCCAATTGGGATTTTATCCCCACTTTTGCGAAAGATAGGTTCAACTTCGTAATAAACTATTACTTTCTTAGATTCACTATCCTCATCATTGGCTTTTGGAAAGCAATTCATGACTGCTTGTTCAAACTGATGTTGTCCTCGTTTCTTACCATTACCACGATTTTTATCACAAAATTGATAAGCTATGTTTGAACTTACATTTTTATAGAAAAAATTGTCGGTTGATTCATTTTGTCCACAAATGTATTTTTGGAACTCTCGAGCTACTAAATGCCCTTTGTCTAAAAAGGATAATTTTGGATCATTATTACTTCTATCGAATTCTCCAATTAAGTCTTTAGCTGACCGTTCTTCACACTTATTAGATAAAAGTACATCCCATTTTATCGGCCTCTTTACTTTAGAAAGGTTCTCACCATTGGATAAATATGGAAACATTGGCTTTTCCTCAGAAACTTTACTTTTAATTTCTTGCATAAGATCTGAATTTCGAGAATTTATAGTATAAAAATATTCGTCTTGATATTCTTTTATCTCACCATACTTCGTGATAAAGTCTAAATTTTTTATTATTTCACTGAACTTCATAATTTAATATCCTACCTTCAGCTATCTCTATCTTATCTCTGTATTGTATATCTCTACCCTAAAATTAAAGAGACTGAGTGACTAATTCATAACTTAAATCATAACTCTTTAAAAAGTAAAAAGCACTGATATATCAACGTTTATTTAACGGTGATTATCAGTGTTTTCCTCATTTTAGCGTTTTTCCTAGACTCTTTATTTTAATGATTAGTTGTACCAAAGAGCGTCCATACGAATGTCATCTGGAGAAGATTGAGTTACACGGATTGAAGCCTTTTGGAATTTATTACCATCGGCATCACGAACGTCATTCCATTCATATTGATCAGCAGTTTCTTTTGTGTCTTGTAGGAATTCATTCTTACTTGCATCATTATTTACATAATGATAATTGTGTAAAGTCATATATGACCACTGACCTTGGTAATTCATAGATTCTGTTGTAGAATCATCGGGTTCTCCATTTTTAACTTGGTAATCTGAAACAGGAATATTACCTTTTTGATACCCAGCAGGAGCCATGTATTTATCCCAGAAAACTTGTTCCATTTGACTAGTAGTTAAAGCTTGTTTGCTATTGTCAGTTGGAGTAGTTGGTTGAGCTGGTTTAGCAGGTTGAGTAGGGGTTACTGGCTTACTTGGTTCAGTTGGCTTAGCTGGAGTAGTAGGTGTTACCGGTTTATTTGGAGTTGTTGGTTCAACAGGCTTACTTGGAGTAGTTGACTTGCTTGGTTCTACTGATTTAGTAGGAGTTGTAGGCTCAGCTAGTTTAGTATCAACAGGTTTTGATGGAGTAACTGGTTTAGTAGGAGTTGCAGGCTTAGTTGGTGCAGTAGGTGTTACAGGCTTAGCAGGCACAGTATTATGAGAAGTATTGCTAGTACTGTTGCCATTAGTGCTCCCATTGACATTCCCTTGAAGTACTCCCTTACTCGTATGAGCAGAGTTATTTACAGGTCTTTGAGCAGATTCATTGTGAATAGTATCGGAAGACTTGTTAGTATTGTTACCCAAAACGCTAACGTGATGAACTTCATTATTTTGTAAGCTTTTAGTATTAGTTTGACTTACTGATACGTATTTAGCAGGAACCCATTGACTTTGGTTACCTACGCGGTACATTGGTTCATGATTAATATCAGCTTTTTCCCAAACTTTCCAAGTTGAGTTCTTTGGTAAGTATTGGCTAGTATAGTTACCTTGGCTGTTAACCAAACGAACGTTGCCTGAACCTTGGTAATTAATAGTAGCAACGCCAACGTAGTTTTCACGATTATAAGCTGCGTTAGTTGCTTTACTTGCTACAGCAACGTTTTGACCTAATTTAGCGTCTTTCCAGTCAGTGTACTTGGCTGGGATCCATTGCTTGTCAGTACCGATACGATACATTAATTCATCGTTGATATAAGCTTTTTCCCAAACCTTGTACTTCTTGCCGTTTTTAACAGTTTGTTTCATTACGTGACCTTCACGATCAAATAAGTGAACTTCACCTTGATTTTCATGGTCAACTACTTGTAAAACGCCTCTTACTTGTTCAGCGTGAACAGCAGGAGTAGCAGCTTGTGCTTGAGCACCATTTGCAAAAAGTCCAGCACCTGAAAGAATAGCAGCTGAAACTAAAGCAGTTTTTAACAATGACTTTTTATTCATAATTT
>DBFNNF010000186.1:0-6871 GCA_048407585.1 Lactobacillus johnsonii
GAATTATGAAATGAAATTGGTTCTTTATAAAAAAGATTGCATAATAGTATCAAATTCAAAATACGAAATTAAGTGGAGGAAAAATTATGAGTAGAGTTTGGTTAATTACTGGAATTAGTAGTGGGTTTGGTAAAGCAATTACAGAACAATTATTAGAAAAAGGCGAGATTGTAGTTGGAACAGTTAGAACTAAAAAAGATGATATTAGAGCTTTAGAAAAGAAATATCCGGATAATCTAGATGTTCAACACTTAGATGTAACTGATACTCAAGAAATTAAACATGTGGTAAATAATGCTGTTGAACGTCATGGAAAAATTGATGTCTTAGTTAATAATGCTGGTTATGGCTTGTTTGGAGCGGCAGAAGAGTTAAGTGATAAGGATATTGATTTAATTATTGCAACTAATTTAACAGGATCTATTCAAATGATTCGTGCTGTTCTTCCTTACATGCGTGCACAAAAGAGTGGTCATATCATCCAAATTTCTTCTTATGGTGGTCAAGTAGCATATCCTGGTAACTCACTTTATCATGCAACTAAGTTTGGGATTGAAGGTTTTTGTGAATCAGTCGCTCAAGAAGTGGCACCATTTAATATTAAGGTTTCAATTATTGAACCGGGGGGTGCTAGAACTGAATTTAGATATGGAAGTGCCCATGTTGCAAACTTAATGTCAGAATATGACGATACTCCAACGCATGCCTTTTTGAAAATGCTGGATCCTAAAAATGGACTAGCACCAGGAGACCCAAATAAAATGGCGAGTCGAGTTATTGAAGTTGCTGATCAAGAAAATACACCACTTCATTTGGTTTTAGGTTCACAAGCTTTACAAGCTACAATTGATCGTTTAAGTGAACGTTTGCAGGAATATCAAGGCGAAAAAGAAGTTGCAAAGTCAACGGATATTGAGGAAGATGAATAATGACGGACAAAGATGAGATCATAAATTTGTATCGCTTAGAAAATGAAGCTATGGTAAAGAAGGACCTAGTAATTTTAAATAAAATTTTGGCTCCATCAATGAAACTTGTTCATATGACGGGTTATATTCAACCTAAAATGGAATGGATTGATCAGATTCAAAATGGGTACTTTAATTATATTTCTTCAGAAGAAGAAAATATTAAAGATATCAAAATTGAAGACAATCACGCCGAATTAACTGGTCAGAATCAAGTTAAAGCGAGTTTAGGTGGTTCTTCAGCTCACACCTGGCCCCTTCAAATGAAGATGAAATTTGCTAAAAACAATGGTCAATGGATAATTACCGATCAAGTTGCAAGTACATACTAGGAGGTTTTAGATAATGAAGAATATTTTAATTATTGGTGCTACGGGTACTGTTGGCTCAGCAGTTCGTAAAGAACTTTTAACTACTACAGATGATCAATTAACTTTGTTTTCAAGATCTGCTGATCAGTTAAGGTTTGATTCAAATCGTGAAAAAGTAATTGCAGGTAATGTATTGAATGATGATGATTTAGATAAAGCTATGGAGAATCAAGATGCTGTGTTTGTAGCATTAAGTGGAAACTTAGGAGTTTTTGCTAAACAAATTGTTAAAGCTATGAATAGAAATGATGTAAAACGTCTTATCTTTATTACATCAATGGGTATCTATAACGAAATTCCAGCTAGTGTAGGTACTGATGGAAATTTGAGAAACAATCCAGTATTGAGACCTTATCGAGAAGCAGCTGACGTAATTGAAGATTCCAATCTAAACTATACAATTATTCGTCCAGGTTGGTTTACTGGTGGTCCTGTTGATTATGAAGTTACCAAAAAAGGTGAACCATTCGGAGGACATGATGTGTCTGTAAGTTCAATTGCTGATTTAGTAAAGAGATTAATTGAGGATGATTCACTTTATAGTCATCAGAGTATTGGAATCAATACCCCTCAATAAAAGTTCCAGCTAGCCAGAATCCGGGTAGACTGATGATTACTTGGCAATTATGGTAAGATTGACCTAGATATTTCAATGATGCTTTCAGATAAGTATATTAAAATTTCTGATCTTGACTCTACTTTGCTAAGATAAGTAAAAAAGAAGGAAAATCCATGAAGCTCACCGGATATGAAGATTTACGAGTACAAAAAACGATTAATAGTATTTATCAGGCTTTTGAAGAATTAATCTGCGAAAAAGAATATCCTAAAATCACCGTTAAAGAATTAGCTCAACGAGCGCAGATTAATAAGAAAACGTTCTATCGTTACTATCCTACTTTGGATGATTTACTCCGTGAAATGCAAGCCCAATATACTAAAGCGTTTATTGAGGAAGTAAAAGATTATCATTATCCTGAAGATCTCAATAAAAATATTGCTGCCTTTTTTGAATTTTCTGCTAAACAAGGTAAGGCATATGATCGAATTACTATTAGTACGGCAAGTTCATCATATTCGGGTATTCGCGCTGAAATGGTGAAAGAGGTAATGAATAAAACTTGGGGTCAATCACGCTCATTTAATTTAATGAATGATTGGCAAAAAGAAGTATTATTTACATTTATTGAATCAACTGGGCTTGATATCTATCGTGCCTGGGTGTTATCAGGTAAAAAGGAACCGCTAGCAGGAGTTATTAAGCAGGCGCAAGCCTTGATGTCAGGTGGAGTTTTAAATTATTTGAAGATAAACCAATAAGCTAAATGATGATTTAGCTTATTTTTTTACCCTTTTTTATGAAAAGTGTGGCATAAGTCACTTTTTCAAAAATACTGCCCATTTTTTCTTTAGTGCAAGCTTGGCATAATGTAATCATCAACTTGAGAGACAGGGAGCGAAGAGCGTCATGAGTGATAAAACTTTAACTGATGAAAAAGCTGTTGCTGAAACAGCGCGTCAACAAATCAAAGGGATGATTACTAGTGATCTGGATTTGTTAAAACAAGTAATTGTTCCTGAAGCTAATTTATATCATATTACGGGAGCCAAGCAGACGAGAGATGAGTGGTTGAAACAAATTGAATTAGGTCGGATGCAGTATTTTGGTAGTCGGGAAATTTTGCTCCAAGCTACTGTAAACGGCAATGAAGCTACAGTCATTAGTCGTAACCAGTTGGATGCGCGGATCTATGGCTTTCGTAATACTTGGCCTTTAGAAAGTAGAGAAAAATTACGCAAGATTGATGGCAAATGGCGGATTGTTGAATCACGGTCATCAATGTTTTAGAAAAAGAGGTAAATGCAAATGGAAAAAACAATCAAGTTAAATAACGGTGTTGAAATGCCAATGGTTGGTTATGGCGTTTTTAAAATACCTGAAGCTGAAACCAAAAAGGTAGTTAGTCAGGCTTTGGATATTGGATATCGTTTGATTGATACAGCTGCTGGTTATTTAAATGAAAAAGCGGTTGGTCAAGCCATTAATGAAAGTAGTGTACCACGTGACCAAATTTTCTTAACTACTAAATTGTGGGTACAAGATTTTGATGGTGAGAATGCTGAAAAAGCTATCAATGGCGCTTTAAAGCGACTAAATCAAGACTATATTGATTTGATTTTATTACACCAACCTATGGGGGATTACTATAACGCTTGGCGCACTCTTGAAAAGGCACAAAAAGCAGGTAAAGTTCGTGCAATCGGCGTTTCAAACTTTGAAAGTTATCAAGTTGAAGATTTGATCGTTCATAATGAAATTAAGCCAGCGGTAAATCAAATTCAAATTAATCCTTTAAATCCTGAAAATGACAATGTGAACTGGCTTAAGGATAATGATATTGTTCCCGAAGCTTGGGGACCAATGGGACAAGCAGGTAATGGGATTTTTACTAATTCAATATTAATTGAAATTGCGAAAAAGCATCATAAAACAGTTGGGCAGGTAATGCTTAGATGGAATCTTCAACGAGGAGTAGTTGTCATTCCAAAGTCAGTTCATGAAGACCGAATTCGTGAAAACTTTGACGTCTTTGATTTTGAATTAACTGATGCTGAGATGGAGAAAATTAATACTATGGATAAGCACAATTCTTACTTTAATGTTCTGCTTACCCCCGAGACAATGAATTCATTAGGCAATATGAAGTTTGATTATCAAAATTAATTGAAAAGAGGAAAAATAATGATAGACCAAACTTATGTAACTTTGAATAATGGAAGTAAAATACCCCAATTTGGTTTGGGCGTTTATATGATTAACGGTGATGACGCTACTGAAAAAGCAGTTAGTGAAGCACTTAAACTAGGTTATCGTCATATTGATACAGCTCATGCTTACCAAAACGAACGTGGTGTTGGTCGCGCCGTTAAAAAGAGTAGAATTAATCGGAGTGAAATTTGGATTACTAGCAAATTATGGCCAAGTGAGTATGGTGAAGATAAAACTCCTGGGGCGATCGACAAAATGCTTGATCGCTTAGATACTGATTACATTGATCTACTTTTACTTCATCAACAAATCGGTGACTATGTTGGCGCATATCAAGCAATGGAAGAAGCCGTGAAATTCGGAAAAGTTCGTGCAATTGGCCTTAGCAATTTTGATGGCGAATGCTTAAATAAGATTCTTGAAGTTGCTACAATTAAGCCAGCTATTATGCAAGTTGAACTTCATCCTTACTATCAACAACAAGCCTTAAAGGAAAAAATGAAGCCTTATGGTACTAAGTTTGAAAGTTGGTATCCTTTGGGTCATGGGGATGTTAGTTTAATTAATGAAGCAATTTTTACGGAGTTAGCTCAAAAGTATAGGAAGACTAATGTTCAAATTATCTTACGTTGGCACATTCAGAAGGGACATATTGTTTTTCCTAAATCTACCAATCCCCAACATTTGAAGGAGAATACCGATATCTTTGACTTTGAATTAACCCCTGACGAAATGAAGAAAATTGATGCCTTAGATAAGAATAAACGTTACTTTACGATGTCTCTTGAAGCTCAAAAAAGTGCTTTTTCGAGTTTCAAGCCTGCTGATTAAAATATATGATTGGTTAAATTAAGAAAGAAGTGTAATTATAATGGGAAAAATGTTATTAATTGGTGCTAGTGGTTCAATTGGTGAAGTCGTTGCACAAGAAGTTTTAAAGCAAACTGATAAGGATATTATTTTAGCATCGCGCCATCCAAGAAGGATTCCAGTTGATGATTCTAGTCGCGAGCAAGTAATTCACTTGGATGTAACTAATGATCAAGAATTAGCTGAAGCATTGAAAGATGTAGATTTTGTCTTCGCCTCCTTAGCTGGCGCAATGGATACTTATGCAGATCATTTAGTTAAGGCAATGGATAAAGCCGGCGTTAAAAGATTGGTTTTTATTACTACGATGGGTATCTATCAAGAAATTCCTGCATGGTTAGGTGAATCTCCAGAACCATATTCTAATTCAATTTTGCGTCCATTTAGAAAAGCGGCAGATATTATTGAAAATTCAGATTTAGACTACACAATTATTAGACCAGGATGGCTTGATTATTCAAACGATACTGATTATGAATTAACTAAGAAGGGTGAACCTTTTGGAGGACATGATGTCTCGCGGAAGAGTATTGCTGATTTAGTTGTTAGATTAATTAAGAATCAAGACTTTGGTAATAGAGAAAGTTTCGGTATTAATCGTCCTCAAGCTCATTAAAAATAAAATCTAAAAACAGGAAGCTCTTTTTGGTAAGAACTTCCTGCTTTACTTTATTAACGTTTAACTTTTTTACTTTCCAAAAAATGGGCTGGAATGGCGATGACAATTGCAGCTAATAAAACTCCAAGCATTCCTGCTGGTGGATAAACTGTTGCAGCTAGAATAATTCCTGCAATTTTGATTATCACATCAATCGAGAGCCATTTTTGTCTAAATTCAGAGCTAGCTTTCATCGCCGTATTTTCTTTGATAGCAGTCAAGGTATGGCTTAACCAAATATTAGAAATTGTAGTTAAAACTGTAATAGTTCCATACATAACTTGAGCTGTTTTATTGTCAAAGTGTGCGCTAACGATTTTAGTGGTATATGGAAATAGAGAAGCCCAAAATAAGATGACTAAAGTTGCCCAAAGCGTAGATCCAGAAATCTTTTTTACTTTTTCCCATTCATTATGTAAGCCAATCCACATTGTCCCAAGCAAGAAAAAAGAAATTGCGTATGCTACATAGCTTTCACGCATTTCCCAAATACCGCTCCAATTTAAAGTTTTAGGCTCTTGCAATTCCAACACAATAATTGTCATGATAATTGCTAAAATTGCATCTGTAAATGCTGATATTCTCTCTTTATTCATTCTTTCCTCCTTATTCTATAATCTTTATTGTACATTAGCTTTAGTGGGTGGTAGACATAATTGGTTAAAAATACTACAAAATTTTGTATAATAAAGTGGCAATTCAGTAAAGTTTGAGAGGATGGAAGAAGCATAATATGGAGAAGTTAAAAGCAATTCAATTTAATTTTGAAAATTGTGAATCTGAGCAAATTCCAATTGAGTATATTCCTTACTTTAATTTTAAAAATGTACATACTAACTTAAGCCATCGCTGGAACCATGAAGATGAAGATAGCGATGTCCTTAAAACTGGTCTTGAATGTGATGCGTTTACTATGATTGCTGACTGGGATAAAGTAAATACCATTGAAACTTCGGAAGAATATAATTTAGCTGACCGGATTTCTAAATTCCATGATTTAGTTGATGTAGATTTGATTTTTAAATCTGGAAAAACTAAAAATATTTATATGCCATGGGAAGATGCGAACTACGGTGAATCTAACGCTTTAATGATTGTCCTAAAGTCCGACGCTAGTTCGTATGTTATTAATAGCAAGTTCAACAATAGTACATTTTTAGAAGTTTATATAGAGAAAAAGGCGTAAGCCAATATCATTTTAGATGTTAGGCATACGCCTTTTTTGTTATTTTTT
>DBFNNF010000187.1:0-11142 GCA_048407585.1 Lactobacillus johnsonii
AAAAATAATTTAAATTATGAAAATTGTTAAATTTTTACAAGAAGGTGGAGCAGCTCCCGCACCTAGTGCAGCACCTGCTGGTCCTCAGGGTGGACAAGATCCACTACAAATGTTAGCCGAAATGGCAGCTCAAGCATTACAGGCACAAGATTGCCAGGCAGCAATGCAAGTATGTGAAGGCTTTTTAACACTTTTACAGCAAGCTATGAGTGAAGGTCCGCAAGGTCCTGTAGGTCAAGCTCCTGAAGGAGAACCAGTTTTCAAAAAAGGTGGAAAAATAGTAGGTCGTAAGAAATGCGCTAAAAAAGAAAATGGCGGGGAAATGAAAAATAAATTCTTTGCTAAAAAGTAATTTAATGATCATTAGATAAAAGGGAGATTTGACATGATCAATCTCCCTTTTTATATATAAAGTAAGTGTGATAAAATGGCACAAGTAATTAAATATCAACAAGGCGGTTCTACTCCTACTCAAAAATACGGCACTTTTACTATAGATGGTAATCAATATCAGGTTGATGATGATTTTCTAAATCAGATGTCTTCTTATGGAAAAACATTAGATCAAGATACTGCATATCAATTTAGTAAAATAACTGATGCTCTAAGATCAGGTGCTAATTTATCATATGATTCTAGTGCCGATAGATTAGAAGGAGTACAGTTTGATGTTACTAATAATCAAGCAGAACGTTTAGGTAAACGTCGAAGTAGACTTGGCAGAAGTTTTGGAAATCTATGAAGGGGAAAAGAAAATACTGCAAGAAATGCAGTTCATGCTTTAAAGGATTTTCAATATAAAAAGCCAGTAGAAGCATTAGATCCAATTAATATTAGAGATTGGTCTAGTGATATTACTATGGAATATAAGCGTAATAAAGATACTGGAGATTTTGAATTAGTAAATGGAAATAGAGTTTATATAAATGGAGCTAATAATCTAAAAGCAACTAGAAGACTTCGTAGTCTAAAAGATATTGCGGGTTATGGTGATAATGATCAATTTAAAGGCTATAATGATTTAGATAAGCAAGCTTATATAGACTTTTATAATAAATATGGTGAGCAAGGTATAGAAGATATTATATCTAGAATTGAACAAGGAAATTGAACAGATGAAGATGCTATGGCATTAGATGATATTGGTATCTTTTTAGGAGGAAGTAAACCTGCTCAAGCTCAAAAAGAAGTAGATCCTGCGCAAGAAGAACTTAAGAAAACAAAAGAAAACTGAAGTAAAGCAGGATGAGATTATGATAAATATAATAATCTATTTAATGTTGATGCAAACGGCAATGTAACAATTGCTAATGATGAATTTAGAAATCTTGTTGGAGATAACGCTTGATTAAATGATAGATTTAGAGAGCGTTATGGAGCTTATGCAGATTATATTCCTGAAACTTCTGGATTATTTGTTCTTAATGGAAGAGTATATAGAGGCGATGATACTGATAGTTTAAGTAAAATACAAAGATATTTAGACTTTGTAAGTGAAAATAAGCAAACTTATGGTAATTCGAATTTAATTCGTCAGTATTGAGCAGATAATGATTTTTCAGGATATAGTAATTTTGGACAGGATGAAACAACAGGACAAAAACAATTTTCATGAGCTTTTGATCCTTCAACATATGGACGTGATATATCTGGAGAATATATAAGAAATGCAAATGACCCTCTTATTTATGAGTATTTTGATAAAGATGCTCAGTTTGATCAATATGGTCATCCAATTCGTTCAACTGCAAAAAGAGCATATATTGATCCAAGAACAAAGAAACGTATTGATGAACGAGTTATTAGTAACTTTATTAATAACCTTCAACCTCAAACTAATAAAAAATTTGTAGAGGATTATTATAAAAATAAACCTCGAACTGCATTTAGTGCATATCAACAACCTTATGGAGAAAATGGTCCAAGTGTTATAACAGCAGTAGCAGGAGGAAACGGAAATTATTCTTTAGAATATAATCCTGAGAATAAACAGTATTATTATTGAAGTGACAATCCAAGTACTCCAACTCTAAGTGGACAGTTAAATGATTTTAGAGATTATGGATTAAATGTACCACAAGAAGTAGTTCAACTTTTAAATCAGAATCCAGATCTTATTGATGATGTTAATTTTAGAAATGATCTTGAAGCACTATTAAGAAATATGTATGTAAATCCTAATTTTACTACAAGATTTAAATTTTCTCCAGAAAGTAACAAATATTTAGGTCCAATTTTCCAAAAATACCAAAAAGAAGGAATTGGCTCAATTGGAAATTTAACTGGTTTAAACGCATATAGAGGAATTTTACATCAATATACTCCTGAACAATTAACTCAAGCAGGGGTACTTTTAAAACGGTCTATTGGATCCTATCAAATTGGAGGTAAAGTTCAAAGAAGAACTAATATTTCAGCATCAGATGAAGCTCTTCATATTCCTCATCAAAGAATACGTAAAGCAGGTGAAGAAAAAGTTATTGGAGATCAGACTCAATTAACTGCTGCTGATAAAGCTGAAATTGCAGCTTTAGTTGCAGATGCTGCTTCTTTAGGTGCTACTTTTGTACCAGGATTTGGCAATATTGCTGGAGCTGGAGTTGGTGCAGTAGGTTCTTTAACTGGTTTTGGAGCGGATGTTGCTAGAGATGGATTAGACTGAGGTGATGTTGGCAATTTAGCACTTAATCTAGGATTAGATGCAGCTACTTTACTTCCTGGGATTGGCTCAGGAGCTAAAACAGCAAAAATAGCTAAAGCTTTAAAGAAATCTAAAGCTGTTGCAAATGCTGTTAAGTGAGCAACTAAAGGAGTTAGTTTTGGAAGTGCGGCATCTGGATTAGCAACTGCGTGAGGAAATATTCAAGATGGTAAATGAACTATTAAAGATATTCGTACTGTATTGAATGGAGTTAGAGGTTTTGCTAATTTAAAACGTACTACAGGAAGTGCAAAACTAAAAGGAGGAGATTCTGATATGGTTACCTTAAAACCAACTAATAACAAAAATCTTCCTACTATTAAATTAGGTCGTTCTGAGATTGAGTCGGTCAATTCACTTCCAAAAAATCAAAAAACTGAAAAGTTAGAAGAAATAATTATTGGAAAGTTAGGTAAAGTTAAAACAGATAATGTTACTGACTTACTTTCTGAGTATGGTATTAAACGTTCCTCTAATATAAATTTCAATTGAAGAAAACCTTGGAAGTCTTCAATAGGTAAAGGACTTAATACAGGACAATTTAAATATGATGAACTTCCTAGTACTTATAGGAATCCAGATGATATGGGTTGGTGAAATTGGAATAAGACTGCTGCTACTAGAGATGCAAAAACTAATAGGAGTAATCCTTATTTTAAGAACTATGCAGATAAACAAACTTCTCAAGTTCAAAGATTTTTCGGAGGACCTGAAATGTTTACATCTGTTACAGCTCTAAAACGGAGACCTATTACAATGCCAATCTATTCTAACTTAGCTCCTAACTTAGGAATATTTAGTAATCAACCACAACATCTCTGGTATTATAAACCAGAGAATAATCCAGTGTTTTATAAAAAAGGTGGTAAAATTATAAAAGCACAACCTGGTACTAAATATCCTACATTTAGTACTCCAATAGATCAAAACTGGACTAGTGTAGCTGATTATATGCTAGATAAAAATAACAATCCTATTAATGTACAAGTAGATCCAGTTTCTGTTGTTGGAACTCCTATTAAACGTACTTCTATAAGCTCAAATAAAGCTATTCAATCACCTCAAAATACTGTAGTGAGGGAACAGTATAATCCGATTTTAAATGATGCTAAAATGGCTCAAATTAACAATAAACTTGGATTTAAAGGAAGATTAGATTCAAAAGGAGAATTACTTAACGATTCAACTGGTAAAGCTTTATCTAATTTAAATAAATTATCAGATAATATAGATAGTTCTAGTTATACAGCTTTTGGACATGGCAAAGGAAAAGGATTTAATATTAATCCTGATATGGTAATGGGAATAGGAGACTTTATTACTTCTACAATAGGTATCAATCGTACTACCCAAAAAATGAAAGATGCCATTCGTAAAGGAATGATAGGTTCTCAACAACAAATACCTACTGAGTTTTACTCTAGATTTAGTGATAATGGGTTGCATAGAATGTATAATGATCGCATTAAAAGTATGCGTCAATATAAGACATCGACTAGTGATCCAAATAAAGTATTAGCAGAAAGACTTATGAGAGATATGAATGTTGATCAATTAGAAGGAGAAAGAGATGCTAAATTTTCTCAAATGATAGATCAATATAATGATAAGTTACTTGCTCAAAAACAACAATACGCTAATATTAGAACTCAGATAACTAATGAGAATAGAAACCGTTGAGCACAAGGTTTAGCTCAGTTAGATATGGCTGATGCTAATAAGATTACTCAACAAACTCAAAATATTAAGAATCTTATTTATCAGTTAAGAGGTGACTATGCTAAGGATCTAAACGAGAAACAAGCTTTACAAGCTCAATTAGCACAACAAAAAGCTGCTGGAGATTTCAGTAATTGGTTTACTAATTTTAGAAATAGTAAAATTAATGAGTTCTATAATTGGCAACAGAATGAAGGTAAAAATCCTGAATATAGTGGTTGGAAAATTGATGATTATTTAAATTATAAGTATTCAGGAGATATTGCTACTAATAGAAGTAAATATGGAATTGAGGCTTTAGTTAATCCTTATCAACAATCTCAAAGAAGATTTTGGCTTGGAGGAAATAAATTAGATACAAAACCATATTTAGTTAATTATACTAATCCTAAGCAAATTCCTATTCAAAGATTTATACCTCATAGTTATAAATCTGGGGGTAGATATTTACGTAAAACAGATGAGCAGCAATATCTAGACCAGCAAAAAGCTATCAATAAGGCTGTTGGAGAACTAAATAATAACATTATTAAGTTATTTCTAAAAATGATGTCATAAATATGAAGATAAAGAGATATCAAAATGGGGGTATTAGTTATACCCCCTTTTTTAGAGATGCTGCAGAGCCTACACAAGTTGCTACTCAGACCTCTAAAACAAGTGAAAATAAAGAAGAACAACTTATTCAAAAAGAAATTATTAATGTTCTTAAAGAGAATGGGTTACCTAATGATGTAGATTACTTCTTAGATAGAGCTAATAGTTTTTTAAGAAAATCTCAAAACTTAGGTGAGTTATTTGTATCTGGACAGAGTAATCAATATGATATGTCTGATTTAATTAGATTACAATCTTTAGCTAATAGAATTAAGCATAATAATGAATTACATGAAACTGCATCAGAACAAATTATTAAAGAAGGATCTGGGTCTGAAGTTGCAATTAGTAATGAAGGTAGCTTATATGTATATAATAAAGATGGTAGTATTAAGACTATATCTGCAGATACTTATTATAAAAATCCACAAAAATATCAAGCATTAACTAACTCTCAATTAATTCACCTTCGAGAAGAACGTCCAGAACTAGCATATAACAATAGTATCCTTACAGATTTATCTAATACAGTTGGAATGAAGTCTATAGTGGATTATGTAAAAGCTACTATTGGAGCATTTGGAACTAATAAATCCTCAAATCAGTTTGATAGATATACTTCTAAATATCAGAATAAAATTGAAAAAGGATTTGAACAATTATTAGGATTTAATGGACCAGATGGAATATATAAAGTTACAGAATCAACTAGTTCGTCTAATCAAGGATATCACGATAAAGAAAGTCTTGATTTAGCCGTCAATTATTTATATAAAACTCTTCCTCAAAATATGAAAAATGTTTTGAGAGCTCAAGCAGCTGCTGAAGGATTTAATCCAAGTAATTCTGAGGATGTAAAACGGTTACTTCAAATTGCTGTAGTTGAACATACAGATCACAGTGTAGAAAATAAACAATCCTTAGATTATGATTCAACTGCTTCTAAAGCTGGAAGTAGTTCTGGAGGAACAGATAAAGATGTTAATAGAAGCTCTCTAGAAACTATTGCTGCAGGTAGAGTTGTAGATCCTAAAATTGCAGTTTTATCAACATCTGATGCCAAAGGAGGGTTAGAAATTGTAACTAGAGATTATCCATTACAAGATAAGAATGGCACACAAGTGACTCAAAATACATTAAAAAATGTATTGGATAAGGCTGAAATAGGTAATATTGTTGATAAAAATTCTATTTTCTTTGGAGATCAAAGAATATCAGATATTGATTTAAATAGACTTGTGTGAGATGGCTCTAGTTCACTTAGTAGAATGTGATTGCCAAAAGATCGAAATGCAGAGCAAATGGGAATTTATAAACCTGATTTAGATGCATATGATCGATATACTAAATTTGAAGAATGAGTTGAAGATAATCCTAATGTATCTAGACAGAGAATGATAGAAAAGTTACATGAATATGATCTAGATTTAGAGTTTGATACTGAAACCAATAGATGAAAATTCAGACCTGAAGATATGATGGTATTCTTTGGATTAACAGGTTATGCAAGTGATAAGGCTATTGACTTTGATAGTAATTCTCCCTGGTTATGGCATGTTGATGGACCAGATAAAGATAGAATATTTAATATCTATTCAACTTATGTAAACTATGGAGGAGATGTAGTAAAGAAATCAGACAAAAAAGTTGATAACTTTAAGCCAGGCTTCCTTGGGAAAATATTCCATGGTAATAAAAACTCAATGTATAAAGGAATGATATTTATGCCTATGCATGATTCTAAACTTGCAACTGTTGCATCTAATCATGAAATTGGAAGTGCTAGTGAATATAGAGATATATATAATCAGGCAAATCTGAAAAAACAACAACAAAGCATAAAAGCTAATTTTTAAAGTATGATGGATCAGAAGAAAAATGATTGGCTGGCGGCACTATTCTTTCAGCCAGACAAAAGTGTTCAAGAGTTAGTTAATTTAGGAATAACTCCTGATAACTCTAATGTTAAAGATAGAGAATATTATAAAGGTATACCAGAAATACAAGAGGCGTTTAAAAACGATAGAGGAGAATTTGATAATCAAAAATTCGATACATATTATAAAGACGTTTTAGACTTATATAATCGTGCAGATGAAGCTAATTTAGCAAGTACTGCTATGGATTCATTTACATATGATCCTGCAGATTATTTTGCACCTCTCGGCGGCGATGTACTGGATGTTAGTTCAAGATTAGTTAAATTCTCTAATCCTGAAAGAAGAAGTCGAGGTATAGTTAATCTATATGAAACTTCTGGTCCAACTATGTCGATACGTGAAGTAGCACAAACAAATAAGATATTTAATTATGATACTGGTAAGTTTGAGGATTGAACACCTAATGAATGAGGTGGGTTAGGTGCTATAGCTCGTCCTACACTTGTATTAGCTCAATGAGATGAAGATGGAACTCATGAAGTAAATGGAAGAACTGTTTCACATAAAGCAGGAGATTTAAAATTTAATAGTGAGGGAGATCCATTTTATGAAACATTAGGAAATAGACCACTTACAGGGAAAGATATTTTACATATCTCTGATACATTAACTGTTGATGGAAGTAAATGGAATAAATATGATTTCTTTGATTCAGATGGATTAGATAAAAGTGTTGGAGGTACCTTAGCAAAGGTTTTATTTAAAGTAGGTCCAATGCTTATTCCATATGTTGGACAAGTATATGGTGGTATGACAGCTGCTGTTGAAATAGGAAAATTATTCCCAGTATTATTTAGAAGTATCGAAGGTATTGCTAAGGGAGATTTAACTAACTCTAAATCAGCACAAACTGCTACCGATATTCAAGCTTGGTTTTCTAGATTTGATGGAAGTGTTTCTGATTATGGAAGAAATAGTTTCTGAAACGTAGAAAATATTGGAAAATTAGTTGAAGATAGCTCAAGACAATTATTTCAACAAAGAGTAATTGGGCAAATACCGAAGTGAATAGTAGGTAAAGAAAATGTTAGTGAAAATACAATTAAATGAGGTAGAGCTTTATCTTTAGCTTATATGGCAGGAACCTCTTCTACAGATGCCTATGATGCGTTTAAGCAAGCTGGAGCATCTGATAGAGTTGCAGGATTAGGAATGCTATCTGTAATGGGAGCAATGTTTGGATTAATGAATAATGACTATTTTAAAGATTTTTGGTTTAAAGGTACATATCTCGACCGTACATCTGTAAAAGGAGTTATTAAAGACGTTGCTGAAAAAGTAACTAATGAAAACATCAACAAAGGAGTTGTTTCTCCCAAAGCTGCTGCAAATTGGGTAATGAAAACTAAAAACCAAATTCAGCAGCGAATATCCAAAATGAAACCTGGAAATATTTTATATGATAGTTTCAATGAAGGTTCTGAAGAAGTAATGGAAGAGGTTTCATCCGACATAATAAAAGGATTTTATTCAGCTTTAAACGCACTGGGTATTATTGATGAGGATAAACAACTCGATTTTGGTATAAGTACAGAAGAAGCGTTTGCACGTTATACTTCTGCATTTATGGGAGGTGCTATTGGTGGTGCTGTATTTAGTTTACATGAAAAATGAGATTCAAGAATTAATTCTATAAATGATGAGGCAATTCAAAAACCTAATGATTCTTTACAAGAAATTATATACTTAATAAGAAATGGCAAAACCTCTGATTTAAAAAGAGAATTAACAAGATTACGTGATAAAGGAGCTCTTGGAAGTAGAAATCTTTCAGGTAAATCGTTTGAACTTATTAAAGATCCTGACGGATATAAAATTAATTACGAATCTGCAAAAGAAGGAGAATCTCAGAACGATATTATTTATAACCAAATTAATAGTTACATCGATAGGATTGATAGTATTATCAATGAAGAGGGACTAAACATTTCTGATGAAGAGTTACAAGCATTATCAGCTATGACTGGTATTAATGTAACTGAAAATTTAGCTAAGAATATTCAGAGAGAAAGCCTTAAAAATCAGTTAATTGAAACTGGAGTTTATAGTAAAATATTCTCTGATTGGAATGATCTTACAGAAGATATCTTAAAAACTAAAGTAGCTTTAGAATCTAAGATTACTCCTACTGAACTTGAGCCTAAAACTCCTAAAGATGTGGATAACAAAATAGCAGCAGCTCAAAATGATGTAGAATTTCAAAGACTAAAAGCAAAACTTGATGATTTAAGAGCAAGACGTGATAAAATAGTCTCTGGAGAACTTAATGACTATTATTTTGGGCAAGCAAGATTTGCAGCTACTCCTGCATTAGCAACTGCTTTTGTTGATGACTTAGGTATTCATAATTTTACTAAAGTTCGATATCAGAAAGACTTCGATCAATTAACATCTGATGAAAAAGTTGTGATTAAAGAAGAATATGAAAAATATTCTAAATCAACTGAGAAAACAAAGGTGTTTGCTGCGTATGATTTATTTAATAGTCTAAATGAATCTATTGCACAAGATTTAGTAGCTGTATCTCAAAAAACTGTAGACTTAAGTAAAGCTTATGCTCCAGGTGAAACTATTCAAACTAATCGTATTAAAAATATTGATAAAGAAATTGCTAATCTAAAGGCACAAATAGATGAAGCTATTTCTAAACTTCCTGAAGGAGTTGAAATTAATGAAGAAGTATCTGAACTTCAAACTAAATTACAACTAACTGAAAATTATAAAGATTTCTTAGTTAAAAGACATGAATTTGGATTAACTCAAGAACTGAGTGAAGAAGGCAAAAAAGTATTAGCTAGACCAGATACATTTATAGCAGATAACGAAGCTGCTTTAAATACATATGCAAACAGTTATATTGACTTCTTAAATTATTTAAAGACTAATTCTTTATATACTGATGTAACAGATGTAGACCTTGTTGCATTAATGAAGAGTTATTTTTATATAAATGGATTTACTGAAGGAATTGCTGCAGCTAATTGAGAAAAAGCTATTAATACATATATAGAAAGAACAGAAGGTGATAGTGTAGGATATGAGTCAATGACTCTTGGAATTGCAAATGACTTAGCTGTTTTTCAAGATATTGTATCAAAAGGAGATATAAATCAGATTAAAACTGCATATCAAAATCTTTTACAAAGTGATGGATTAGTAAATTTATCAGACTTTTTAGGACAAAGTGCAGATGAAATATTAGCTGGAATTATTCCAAGAATATCTGGAAGAACGTTTATTGATTTTATTAATGATGTTGCAGATCTTAAATCTGAAATTAAAGTATCTCCTGCATATGAGTTATTAGAAAAATTTGCAGTATCTACTAATGGAATTAGCCAAAATATTGTTAATCTTATTGTAAAAGAGTATAATAGTTATCTTAATAGTGATTCGTTAGAAGATTATATTATTAATAATAAGGATGCTTTAACTAGACTTAAAGAAACTAGTAGGTTTATTGATATTTTAAATTCTCTTGTTATTGCTTCTATAGATGGAGGATATAATACTCAAATTAATAAATTTAAGAAGAAATTAGCTAAAGATCTACTTGCAGAAATTGATACAGAAACTGCCGTTAATATGTCTTCAGATCTTAAAGCAATTAAGGTTAGACTTGATACATTAATAAATATTGCAGAAAATAATAATGCACAAAAAATTAGAGAACAGAAAGATATTGCTATTAATATGAGACAGAGATTTACAAATCTGTTACTTAATAATGAAAATTCTGTAATCAAAGATAAGTTTGCATCATTATTTAACTTAGATCTTAACCAATTAATTGCTGAATCAGATTTTCCATCAGGAGAAATTAAGGAGAGTAATTTTAAAGAATTTGAAGAGGCTTCTATTAGATTAGAAACCAAAATCTATCAACTTATAGATGATCAAAAATTATCTAATAGCGAAATAGTTGACCGCATCACTTCACTATTCGAACCAACTTCTTTAATTACAGCAAGACCTACTAAGCTTGCTAGAGATACTGAAGCAATTACTGATTACGATCAGGCAGTTTATTTATTGTCTTTAATTGCATATCCTTCTGCAAATTTCTATAACAACTTAAAAACTGTTATTACTGATGAATCATTTAATAAAGCTCCAATTTTTTCTCAGGAATATGCAATTAGATTAATACATGCAACATCTGAAAGAAAAGATTTATTTAATGAA